>JACXUO010000044.1 GCA_014763885.1 Campylobacterales bacterium | reverse complement strand
CTTTATCTTGAATCTATTAAAAATGTGGCATGATTTAGAGGTCAAAAGGTGGAAATAAATCAGAGCATTGTGTTGTCTTGATTTTTCAGACCATTATAGCAGAAGAAAAAGCCCGCGGTTTATTTTGATAAAAAGAAGGGAAAAATATGGCCAAAGTGACTAAAAGTATCGAAGAGCGTATAGAACGTATCCATAAAATGGCGAAAGATCATTTCGGAGAGGTGCGTTTTGTGGGGATCAAGTTGCATACGAAGATCGGCTGGGTGGCAAAGATACAGTTTGACGAGTTCGACTCGCTGATCGCAGAGGGCGAAAATGCGGAGTTGGCACTTAAAAATCTGAGAAAACGTCTCAAAAAGATCATTGATCGCTACAATATGGTGTAAATAAAAAAGATAAATTTTACTCTCTAAAAGTGAGAGGAGTTGAGAATGCGCTTTGCTTATTCTCAAAAAGAAGGTAATAGTGAAAAAGAACATTGTTTTAATCGGATTTATGGGAGTGGGCAAAGGGACAACAGCACGTGCTTTTGCCAAAAAGTACAAGGTCTACAACATCGACACGGATGACCTGATTGAGTCCAAAGAGAACAGAGAGGTCAAAAGGATCTTCGAGAAGAAGGGCGAAGCCTACTTCAGAGCGCTTGAACAACAGACAGCTGACTGGATCATCGACTCGGTCCAGGGGACGCTGATCAGTTGCGGAGGAGGGTTCTACAAGGTGAAAAACCTTCATAAGATGGGAACCGTGGTCTTGCTGGATGCCTCTTTTGAGTGGATACTCAACCGTCTGAAAACCGCGAAAAATGCCGAGTCAAAGCTGGCTAAGCGGCCGCTTTTTGCCAAAGAAGAAGAGGCTAGAAAACTCTATAATGAAAGAGAAAAAGCCTACAAGAAGGTGGCGGATGTGATCGTCAATGTGGAGGGAAAATCTCTGGAAGAGATCGTCAAAGAGATCGCCAAGAAGTGTAAAGTGAAATAAAGGATCCTTTATTTCACTTCTTTAATCCCTGATTTGGGTTTTCCAGTAATCCAGACCTTTGAAGAGCGCTGTAAGTATACCGAATGTGAGCATTGTGCCGGCCATGCAGTAGGGCACCTGTTCACTGAAAGGTGCAGCGCTCTGAGTGATCGTGTAGAGGATGGAAATCCATACCAGAAAAGCAGCTGTTGCCAGCACTCTTTTTAGCCAGATAATGAGTTTGCGTTGTGTGTCTTTTCCCATGAGGGACATTTTATCGAAATTCGATATAATTGCGCAATATTTTAAAAGCAGGCAACAAAATAAAAAAATTCTTCACGGAGTGAAAGCTTTAGTGAGATGAATTGAGGATAAGCTTTGCTTCTCCTCAAGAAGAAAGAAACATATGAGACGATTCGAGACGTATTTAACGCAACACCTCCCTGAAGTATCTACTTTTCATCCTGTCTACGAAGATGCGTTGGGTGCGATGCTGCTTGCGGGCGGGAAGCGTTTCCGTCCGATGCTGCTCTTGAGTATTGTTGAGGCGTATGAACCGATGCTTTATGAGGGGGCACTCCCTGTGGCGCTTGCCGTAGAGATGTTCCACACCTACTCTTTGATCCATGATGACCTGCCCTCCATGGATGATGCGGACCTCCGCCGCGGCCACAGGACGCTGCACAAACGTTATGATGAGGTGACAGCAATACTTGCCGGAGATGCGTTGAATACCGATGCATTTTTGATGATCGCCAAGGCACCGCTGCGTGAAGATGTAAAGATCAAGCTGGTTGAACTGCTGGCGCGCAACGGCGGAGGCCAGGGAATGGTACTCGGACAGGCGATCGACTGTTACTTTGAAAACCAGCCGCTTAGCCTCGATCAGGTCAAAGTGCTGCACATCAACAAGACGGCCAAGCTTATTGCGGCAAGTCTCGTGATGGGTGCAGTGATCGTCAGGCTTGACAAGAAGGTGCAGGATGCGCTCTATGACTTTGGTATCGACCTTGGTCTGCTTTTCCAGATACAGGATGATATTATTGATGAGACACAGAGCTCGGAGGAAGCAGGTAAAACGACAGGAAACGACACAGATAAAAATAGCTTTGTAAATCTTTTGGGACTTGAAGAGAGTATCAAAGAGGCTGATGATCTTGCGAAAGATTTGCAAAGACGATTTGAATCGTTTGATGGTAAGCTGCAGACAGCTTTGAACCCCTTGATGGAACAATATCTATATAGACATAAAAAGGATTGACACAATGCCTATGACAGAACAAAATATCATGCGCAAAAAAATGGCAAATACTATCAGGTTTCTGGCAGCCGATATGGTACAAAAAGCAAACTCAGGACACCCGGGTGCACCGATGGGGCTTGCAGATATCGCTGTGGTACTCTCAGAACACCTTTCACACAACCCGAAAAACCCAAAGTGGCTGAACCGTGACAGACTGGTATTTTCAGGAGGTCATGCCTCTCCGCTGATCTATTCACTCCTTCACCTTTGGGGATATGATGTGAGTATGGATGACCTGAAAAACTTCCGTCAGCTTGACTCTATCACTCCGGGACACCCTGAATACGGACATACTGCAGGTGTAGAGATGACTACAGGGCCACTGGGGCAGGGTGTGGCAAATGCTGTTGGTTTTGCAATGGCTAGAGCCTATACGGCAAACCAGGTGAACTCCGAGACCTGTGCGCTGATCGACCATAAAGTCTACTGTCTCTGTGGAGACGGTGACCTCCAGGAGGGGATCAGTTACGAGGCATGTGCATTGGCAGGACACCTTGGTCTTAAAGACCTGGTTTTGATCTATGACAGCAACCACATCACGATCGAGGGTGATACAAGTATCGCATGGAGCGAAGATGTAGAAAAACGTTTTGAAGCACAGAACTGGAATGTGGTGAAGGTCAATGGCCACTGCTATAATGAGATCGATAAAGCATTGACCGAAGTAAAAAATGCTGATAAACCGACGATCATCATTGCCAATACGATCATCGGTAGATGTGCGCTTGATATGGAAGGTTCACACGAGACACACGGGGCACCTCTTGGCGAAGAGGTCATTTGCGGGTCAAAAGAGAAGGAAGGTTTCGACAGCAGCAAGAAATTCTTCATTCCTGAGGATGTACTGCTGAGATTCAGATGTGCGGTCGAAGAGGGTGAACTGGCTGAGAAAGAGTGGATCCACAGACAAAAAGAGGCACCTTTGGTTGAGCAGAATGAAGCCTTGGCACGTCTGCTAAACCCTGACTTCTCAAGCATCGAGTTCCCGGATTTCAGTAGCGATGCAGAGATGGCGACAAGAGACAGTAACGGCAAGATCCTCAATGCGATCGCAAAAGCGGTACCGAGTTTCCTTGGCGGTTCTGCAGACCTTGCGCCGTCAAACAAGACTGAGCTCAAAGATATGGGTGATTTCCCGAAAGGCAAAAACCTTCACTTCGGTATCCGTGAGCACGCGATGGCAGCAATCACAAACGGTATCGCACTTTACGGTACAACGATCCCGTTCAACGCGACGTTCTTTGTCTTCTCTGATTACATGAAGCCTTCAGCGCGTATCGCGGCACTGACAAAGATCCAGAACTTCTTTGTCTGGACGCATGACAGTATCGGCGTAGGTGAAGATGGCCCGACACATGAGCCTATCGAGCATCTCAGCCAGTTCAGAGCGCTGCCGAACTTCTATGTATGGAGACCGGCTGATGCGACAGAGAACGTGGAGGCATGGAAGAGTGCACTCCAGATCAAAGCACCGCACGGTTTCGTACTGAGCCGCCAGAAGCTTAAAACACTGAAACCTGAGAGAGATTTCGGTGAGGTGAGCAAAGGTGCTTATATCGTGAAGCAGAGAGAAGATGCGAACTTTACACTGATGGCATCTGGTTCTGAGCTTATGCCATGTCTTCAGGCTGCATGTTCCCTGGAAGCACTTGGTATCAGGGCAAACGTGGTTTCTGTACCGTGTCTTGACCTCTTCAATGAGCAGGACGATGCCTATAAAGCACAAGTTGTAGACCCGAACACAAAAGTACTTGCAGTTGAAGCTGCGACAGCTACTGAGTACTACAGATATGCGGATGATGTACTCGGTATGGAGACATTTGGAGCGTCAGCGCCTGCTGAACAGCTCTTTGAGAAGTTCGGATTTACCGAAACGAATATTATGAGACGTGCATGTAAACTGATGGGTGTAGAGTATAAAGAAGTAGTTCAAGAAGAGTGCTAACTTTACCTCTTTGTTTTTCTTTTTCATTCCCGACTCCGATCGGGAATCCATTCCCCCTCGTTACACCTTTCCCAAGGTGTAATGCCTGCATTACTCTATTTTCTAAACTCATCTGAAACCTATCATTAGATGCAAGTCAAGCCTCTTCAATTTAGGGTCTGGTAAACTTTAAGAACCAAAAAGGTATCTTAAAGTTTACCAGACCCTTGCAGTATAGTAGATCGGATTGAAGGATCTGTTCCCACTCCGGAGAGTGGGAACAAGAACGAAGGTGATGAGCTTTATAATAAGAAGAAGATTAGCTCAGCAATCCTCTCACTTCATCCTCATCGATCAGGTCCTTCTCGTACTTCACTACCGCAATGTTCTCCGTCTCGTTGATATAGCTCTCCACGATCGCCTCATGCTTGGTAAGGGCAGCGACCTTTTCTCTGTCAAAGATATCCAGTGGAAGATAGACGTTCCCGCGGTTGTTCGGGTTTGGCATGGTCATCACCCAGACAAACCACATCGCACTGAGGATGGCTACGATGAGTGCCAGTGCTCCCCTGTCGTAGTGGTCCATCACATATCCTGCCAGAAGACCGCCAAGGAAGATCCCTACGTAGGCAAAGGTGTTTGCTACCCCTAGAGCCGCACCTTTCTGGTGTACTTTGGCAAATTTGCTCACAAAGCTTTGCAGCAATGGTTCGAACATATTGAAGCCGATAAAGAAGAGTATGACCCCGACGATGAAGAGCCAGGGGGCAGTGGCATACCCCATCGCGATAAAGCCAAAAAAGATCGTAGCTACAGAGACCATGAAGACCTGACGTCCTTTGCCGTACTTCTCGCCAAACACGGCAGCAGGTCCCATCGCAAGCAGTCCGAAGATCATCGCCGGGAGATAGACCTTCCAGAGTTCGGCTTTCTCCCATCCGAAGCCGCCTTCGTTCAGGCTTTGCGTCATCACGAGCGGGATGATGAAGAAGGCCATCGTCATGATCGAAGAGTGGAAAAGGAAGGTGATATACATACGGGTAAGGGATTTGTCCTTGAACACATCAAGCATTTTTGACTCCTCCTCTGCATAGGAGTGAACGATCTTCGGCGGCTGGGGCACGGCGGTAAAGAGGATACCGATCGCGATCACTGAAAGTATCGCCGTAAGCCAGAAGAGCTTGTCGATCCCCCAGTTGCCTCCCACGATCGGTGCGATGATCATCGCAGCAGCAAAACTCAGTGCGATGGTTCCGCCCATGATCGCCATCGCATGGGCTCTCTGCTCCTCCTTGACCAGGTCAGCGATCATCGCGGAGACCACTGATCCGATCGCCCCGGCCCCCTGAAGGAAACGCCCGAGCATCAGTGTATAGATATCGTTACTCACTGCACAGACCACCGATCCTATGATAAAGATGATCAGTCCGAAAAGGAGGGTCTTTTTCCTCCCAAATTTATCGCTCATGAGTCCGAAAGGTATCTGGAAAAGTGCCTGGGTAAGCGCATATCCGCCTACGACCACACCGGCCAGAAACGCCGTAGCACCCTCCATCTCCAAAGCATAGACCGAAAGTACCGGAAGTACAATGAAGAGTCCAAAAAAGCGCAGGGCGACGATAGAGCTGAGCGGGAATACCTGTTTAAACATACAATACCTCGGAAATCCTCTAAATAAGGATAATTTTACTCTTATTATATAATGATATAGTTAAGAAAAGATGATAAAATTTTAACAGATTTTGAGTGACGAGGAGTAAGTGTAGGATGAAGCTGGTGCTGGCGACGGGAAACAAAGGAAAATTGCGGGAGTTCAGGGAGATGTGTGAGGCGGAGATCACGCCCTTTTCTGACCTTCTTGGGGCGTTTGAGATCGATGAAACAGGAAAGAGCTTCTCGGAAAATGCACTGATCAAAGCCCGTACGATCTATGAGAAACTCGGAGATGACTATCTGGTCATCTCTGATGACAGCGGTATTTCGCTGCCGGTACTGGGAGGTGCGCCGGGGATCTACTCGGCACGTTATGCCAAAGAAGATATCCGGGACAGGGAAGTGACGGACAAGGATAACCTCTACAAGTTGATCGATGCGATCAAGGCCAAGGGTTTGAAGCGTACACCGGCGTACTATACTGCTGCGATTGCTATTGTCAGCAAGTACGGAGAGTATGTGGTGCATGGATGGATGCACGGTGAGGTGATCGACGAAGCAAGGGGTGACAAAGGGTTCGGATACGACCCGATGTTTATCCCGGCAGGTTTTGAAAAAACCCTGGGTGAACTGGATGACGAGATCAAGAAAGGCATCTCTCACCGGGGGCAGGCGCTGGAGCTGGCAAAACCGATCATCAAAATGCTCAAAGACAAATAATATCTCAGAAAAAACCAAAGGAGGGGAAGATGGAGAAAGAAAAATTTATAAAAGATCTGCAGATCATCTATGATGAGCTGCAGAAGAGACAAAACGAGCTCAATGCCTATTACAAACTTCTGGAGGATGGACATGCCGAGGCTGCCGGGGTTGTAGAGCGGTTCCTCTCCGCCCTGGAGCTCAAAGATACAAAAGAGAATATCATGGCGGCATTGACACGTATCGTAAGTCTGCGCGAAGATGCGCTGGACCAGGTACTGCAAAAGAGCGGTTGCTCTCAGAAGGAGATCATGGACAAGAAAGAGCAGGCATATATGTTTGTAAGCCACCTGCATATGGAACGCCATCAGGCTTTGATCTCCTGGATCAACGACAAAAAACTCCTGACCCCTTTTTACCGTACGATCATTTCCGGCGTTGATGCGGTAGGTACTGCGATAAGCGGATGGCAAACGGCATGGACGGCACATATCATCAACGGTGTCAACCGCGATCTTTATGCGCTTTTCAACGGGGATGAAGAGAAGATCTTTGAGAAGCTTCAGAGCGAAAACCTGCTGGACCTTGACAGTACGGGAGAGGTGGGAGACCGCTGTTATTCGGTACTGCATCAGGAAAAAGACGGCAGTTACAAACGGGTGGCTTACGCAGAGGCATTCAAAGAAGAGGTAGAACAGATCCGTCAGGCACTAAAGCTTTTTATCGATGAGTTGCGAAAATTTGAAGATGATGTCTATAGTCAAAAAGAAGAGTGGATAGCGTATCTGAGAACGGTTTATGATGCATTCGGACATACCCATCCTGATGAGCTCATTACCTACTGGGCCAATGTGGACAGGGCGTGGATGAAGGTCACTACTCCGATCCAGCTGGGGCATCCGCTTGAGTACTATGAAGACCACTACCGCAAAGCAGTTGCGCTTGAGTGGGATCTTCGTATTGTCAACCCCCGTTTGCAGAGAAGTTCGCATACGAGGGAAAATATCATCTCCTTTGCAAAAGAGATGGCTGACAATATCGGGGGAGAGGCGGAGAGGATCATGGATAAAAACCTTGCCCAGGTAGAGGAGACACAGCTCTATATCGGACAACCGATGCTCTATTACGGTGCGGAGTTTAACGGACTCTTCTCTGCACAGGTCGTGCCGAATGATGAAAAGGTCTCTGCGGAGCTGGGCAAAAAGATCTTTGCCTATGCCGATTTTGTGATGGAGTCCAAAAAAAGCAAACCGGTGATGAAGTTGAGCGTGGAGACCTTCGGAGAGGAGTTTGTCCGATCTCAGCGAAGGCTGCTTGCCGAAAACCCTGAGCTTTGGCATGAGATCTATGATATCTCCACGATAGGGCATGAGTTCGGTCATATCCTCTGGATCGACAGTGATACCGAAATGAAAATGAACGGCACGGGGCAGTTCAAGAACATTGAGGAGTTCAAAGCGACTACCGGCGGGCTCATGGCATTTTTCCATAACGAAAAAGAGGAGATGAAGCACCATATCGTGGATGATCTGGTCTCTCGGGCAGTGGGGCTGATGGCATGGAGAGAGGTCGGTGAGGTACTGCCTTACTATTGCGAGGGGTTGATACATCTGGATATCCTTTTTGGATCGGGAGTGATCACCTATCAGGGGCAGATTCAGATCGATTACAGTAAATACGAGGCGATGAAAGAAGCATATATCGCTGCCTATGAAAAACTTGCAAGACACTACCTGAGCAAAAAGGATGCGTATGGCTACCTGGGGGCATATGCAGAAAAGCTCGGGGGAGTCTTCCTCCCCGCGGATGAAAAGATCAGAGCGTTTGTTGAGCATTACTATAGAAGATACCAGGAGATTGGACAGGAGACGGTTATATTGGGATAGTTTTGCCGTGATTTCAACCTATTTTCAGAGGAAATGCATACAATAGTCACTATCAAATAAAAAGTGGAAAATCGAGGTGGGTTTTTTGAAAAACCCTTAAAAGCGAAACCTGTTTCGCAAGGGCTGTCCGTCGGGGACAGTGCACAAAAGGGGCTTGCTCCTTTTGAACCAGCATAGAAGGAGAGATCATGAAAAAAAGCCTGATCATGTTTTTGATGATGAGCCTGGCGCTGTTCGGATATGAGCCGGAAAGTGTAGAGGTGGGATTTACGGCATTCAAAACGCCGGCAAAAGTAGGTGTCAGCGGAAGTTTCAACAGTGTAGAGATCACAGGGGAGAAATCCGCAGAGAGCGTCGAAGAGATGTTGACGGGGTTGGGTGTGACGATAGAAACCAAGAGTGTCAACAGCGGAAATGAAGGAAGAGACAAACTACTGGTGAGTGACTTTTTTCTTGTGCAGTTCGTGCATGTCATCCAGGCCAAGATCGTCACTGTCAAACCGGATTCTCTGGTAGTTGAGATCACGATGAACAACAAGAGCGTATCGGTGCCGATGGTCTACAAGAGAGAAGAGAACAAGGTGATGGCAAAAGGGTATATCGATTTGGGTGATTTTCATATGCTGCCATCACTTAAAGGGATCAATACCGCATGTTATGACCTTCATGAGGGAAAAACATGGCAGGATGTGGAAGTCGGATTTCTGCTGCATTTCAAATAGCATACCGGGAGATAGTTCTCCCCTTGCCTTCCAATCTTTCCCCCTCCGGGTATCTTCGTTATCCCATTTACATTCGTTCACAAAGCATTGACACAAAATTTACATAACTCTTCTATGATTGTACTATCTCAAAAGCGAGAAATAAAACACTTTTACAAAGGATAGACAATGAAAAAAAGAGTGATTACAGTGATCGCAGCGCTTGGACTGGGTTCTGCGCTTATGGCTTCGGGACACGGTATGCACGCATGCAAATACCACAAAGAGAGAAGCAGTATCTACAACACGATAGAACAGCTTGATCTTACGGAGGCACAGAAAAAAGAGCTCCAGGCCCTCAGAGAGATGCAAAGAGAAGAGCGAAAAGCATCCCGAAAAGCAATGAAAGAACAAAGAGTCGGGAAACAAAAGAGAATGGATCTTGGCCAATTTATGTCAACAGAGAAGTTTGATAAAGAGGGATTCAAAAGAGTCATGAAGGAGAGAATGCAGCAAAGAGCAGAGATGAGAGAAAAACGCCGGGAAGCGATGATCGAGAAAAGAGCGGAGAGAATGGAAAAAATCTTTCATATCCTTACTCCCGAGCAAAGAGAAAAATGGATACAATTATCCCAAAAATAGTGTGAGGATGAAAGATGTCGCGGATCCTGATGGTGGAAGATGACCCACAGCTTACCGAGCTTTTGGAAACATACCTGTCCGGGTACGGTATGGATGTCTTCTCTGTTTCGCTGCCATCCGTAGCACTTGAAAAGCTGAAGGTTGAACAGTATGACCTGGTACTGCTTGATCTGGGACTTCCCCAGATGGATGGCCTTGAGCTGTGCAAACGGATCAAAATCGACCATCCCCATCTCCCTGTGATCATTTCAACCGCCCGTGTGGATGTGAGCGATAAGGTCGTAGCTTTTGATACAGGGGCGGACGACTATATCGCCAAACCTTACGAACCCAGAGAACTTGTCGCCAGGATACAGGCGACGATCAAGCGTTACGAGAGGTTCTCTTCCGGCTTCCATGATGAGGTATTCAGGGTTGACAAGGTGAAAATGCAGATTTCAAAAGAGGGTGAGGTGCTGGACCTCACCCTGGCGGAGTATGAGATATTTGCACTCCTTCTGGAGAAAAAACATCAGGTCGTAAGCCGTGAATTTATCGTCAACACTGTTAATGCCGTCAAATGGCAGAGCAGCGACAGAAGCATCGATGTGATCATCAGCCGGGTCCGCCAAAAGATCGGCGATGACACCAGAAATCCCAGATACATCAAGTCTGTACGGGGTATAGGCTACAAATATATCGGAGAGTAGATGAACCGGCATTCTGTATTTTTCAAGCTGAATATACTCTTTATGATCGCATTGATGGCGACACTGATCGCAGGTGCCTCTTTTATGGCGCATATCGCCAAAAAAGAGAGAACAGATCTTCTTTTCAAGGGCAGGATGATCTTGCATGAGTACCGAATGGTCCAGCAATACCCGCAGGAACTGCTTGAAGAGCTTCACCTTGCCTATATCGACGGCGCAGAGAAGGAAAAGGTTCTTCGGGAAAGTTCGGAGGAGCTGAACCAGATGCAGGGCTTGAGCAAAAGAGGAAAGGTCCTGCGATACCGGGGGCATCTCTACCTCTATATTGCGAACCACCACTATAATCTGCTGCTGAAAGACACCAGGACGTACCGGGAGCATTTTTTTGTTTTGATCCTGGTCATGTTCGGTACGATCATTTTGCTGGTCACAATGTATATGCTGCTGCGAAAAACCCTTGTACCGCTGAAGACCCTCCAGAAGGATATCGAACGCTATGGCGAAGGCGCATTGACGCAGTACGCTTTCTCGGAGAAAAAAGATGAGATCTCCCAGGTATCCGATGCGTTTTACCGCTCTGTCTCGAGAATTCAGAGACTCTCGGATTCGCGTACACTTTTTATCCGTAATCTTTTTCATGAACTCAACACGCCGGTGACCAAAGGAAAAATCCTCACAGAACTCGTTGACGAGCCCAAAACCAAAGCAATGCTGGATGCGATCTTTTCACGGCTTGCTTCTCTGCTCAAAGAACTCGCACAGGTAGAGCAGATCACCTCGGAGAACTATGTGCTTTCCAAAAAGGAAGTACGCATCATGGACCTGATCGATGAAGCAAAAGATCTTCTCTATCTGGAGGAGACGATACCGACAAATGTCACTGACCAGACACTTTTTGCAGATTTTGCATCGATGAGTATCGTATTTAAAAACCTGATGGACAATGCTTTGAAATATGGAGAAAATCTGGAGATTATCTACGAACGGGAGGGGCTCTCTTTTGTCAGCAAAGGCGAAGCCCTGAAAGGCGATTTTAGCGAATATCTTGAACCTTTTTCCGAGAAAAAAAACAGTATGCGATCAGGTTTTGGACTGGGATTGTATATCGTCAGGGAAGTGCTCAACCTCCATAATATGGGGATAGAATACCGATATGATCAGGGCAAAAATCGATTTACGATCAATTTCAAAAACATCCTCTAACCTCATTTTAGCTATAATCGCAAGCAATTATGCCGTGATCAAAGCGGTTTTTTAAGAGGATCATTATGCTACTTTTTACTCCTGGACCTACACCGGTACCCGAAGCAGTGCGTCAAGCGATGGCGACGCCGACACTACACCACAGAACTCCTGAATTTGAAGCGATCTTCAAAGAGGCCAGAGAGCGTCTGTTGAAGCTCTACGGAATGGATGAGTGTGTGATGCTGGCAAGTTCGGGTACAGGTGCGATGCAGGCCTGTGTGGTCAACCTTTGTGAGAAAAAAGCGTTGACAGTCAATGCCGGAAAGTTCGGTGAACGTTTCGGAAAGATCGTGAAGAGTGCTGGGAAAGAACTCGTGGAGCTCACCTACGAATGGAATACCCCTGTAAGTCTTGAAGATGTCAAAGAGGCGCTGGCAGCCCATCCTGATATCGATACATTTTTTGTCCAGGTCTGTGAGAGTGCTGGCGGCTTGCGTCATCCGGTTGAGGAGATCGCGGCGTATATCAAGTCAGTGAATG
Source organism: Campylobacterales bacterium (assembly GCA_014763885.1). Taxonomy (GTDB): domain Bacteria; phylum Campylobacterota; class Campylobacteria; order Campylobacterales; family Sulfurovaceae; genus Sulfurovum. Next base: position 647 of record JACXUO010000044.1, on the reverse strand, counting down.
CCTCGATCATGGTAGTGGCTGACGGGATTACCGCAGTGGGTGTTGAGCCTATCGATGTGACACATATCGATGCATTGGTGACAGGAAGCCAGAAGGCATTGATGCTTCCTCCAGGGCTTGCGATGATCGGTTTGAGCAACGCAGCGGTAGAGAAGATCGGTGCGGGGAAAGACTACTACTTCAACCTCGCAAGTGAGATCAAGAAGCAGCAGCAGAACACCACGGCGTATACGGCAGCAACGACACTGATTATCGGGCTGAATGCGATCTTTGACGAGATAGAGAAAGAGGGTATTGAGGCGCTTTATACTGCAACTGAAAAGAGGGCGAAGGCGACACAGGCGGCACTCGAAGCGATCGGTTTTGAGATGTATCCGCAGACTCCGGCGCTCTCTATGAGCACCGTTTTTGATGAAGATGCAGAGCCTATTAGAAAGCTCCTTAAGACCAAGTACGGGGTAAATATGGCGGGCGGACAGGATCACCTCAAAGGGAAGATCTTCCGTATCAACCAGATGGGACTGATCCCGGTCTATGAGTCAGCATGGGTAGTCAACAGCATCGAGCTGGCACTGGATGAGCTCGGCAGAAGAGCATACGACGGTACAGCAGGCCGTGTGTTCAACCAGACCTACTATAAATAATGA
>JACXUO010000131.1 GCA_014763885.1 Campylobacterales bacterium | reverse complement strand
GCTTTGGCATCATCCGATGAACCTACGGCGTTCCAGAGTTTGTAAGCACCGTTTCCTGCCGGTGCAAGTGCCCCTGCTGCCTCTTTTGAGATACCATAAGCCGCGACATTTCCTACTTTGACGATATCGCCTTGTACCTTTTTCCCGTCCGGGAGGTAAAACTCACCTTTTTCATTTCTCAAAGAGGAGAGCTCGCCGTAAAGCTTTGTCGAGACAGACAATGCCTGCGCTATCTTCTCTACATCGGTAGTTTTATTGTCATCGGCCAGCTTGATCCCGTAAGGCTCCAGTGTCAGACGTGCCTGCTTGAGGACATTTCCGACAAGGCCGCTGTTATCCTCTTTGTCTGCCAGTGCTTTCGTCAGTTTTTCCAGTCTGTCACTCTTCTCTTTTGCCTCTTTGGATACATCAAGGAGTGCCGACTGAAGTGCCTCGACCTTCTCTTTGGTAAGTGCGAGCTCTTTCTCCTGCTGAAGCGTATCAGACTCCAGTCTCTTCTCGAGTTCCGCTTTTTGTGCTTTGAGGAATGCATACTCTTTCTGATACGCCCGCTCAAGCTCACCCGCATGGGCTGCTGAAACAAGGGCAAAAAGAACAAATATCGGTAAAAACAGTTTCATGATCATTGCTTTCATTGGTTTACTCCTCTTGTCAATAGCGCATTGGGAAGTGTAAAGTATCCCGTACGGATCTGCTTCTGCAGTGCATCAAAAAGATCGATGATCTGGTCATGTTCTGAAGTTTCCGCAGCCACAATATACTCATACTGTTTGCCGTTTTGCCTGACATACCCTACCCTGTCATCAGGGGTTGCGAAGAACATCATCACCGATCCCACCTTCGCGATCTTCGCCATCGTCGCTTTGCCGTCGAGTGTGATCTCCTGCTTGAACTGTCCGATCTCTTTGGTCAGACGGAGTGCGTCATCATAGCTCGCCCAGGTGAGCGCCAATGCTTTTTCCTGCGTGATGTTTTTATTTTCAAGATCGTTTTTGATCTGATGCAGTGCAGCGATACGCTCATCTACTTTGAAAGGGATGCCCGCCTTGATCTCTCTTTCCAGAGCCGCAACCGCCTCATCGATGATCGGCTTGAGATCAACGGTGGCACTGCCCGATGCTTCAAGCTTCTTTTCCATCTTTTCGATATTCTGTTTGGTCAGCTTGAGTGCAGTCTCCTGTCTGTTGATCTGCGCCTCGTTATCAGAGATCTGCAGGGCATAGGATTTCATTTGGGATCTGTACGCCTCTTTGTTGTTGTCGATCTGGCTGTAGAGCGCCTCAACATCCGATCTCAGTTCCATGATGGACTTGATCATCTCATCTTCAGCGATGAGCTGAGAAGAGGATAAAAAGCCTTTTCAAGCGTAGCAGCCGAAGTACCAGTAAATCTTTCACCAGTTGATGTACCGGAAATATCTACATTCTCAAATGAAGTATTCGCTGCATCAACTGTATCAGATACACCATCTGTACTCTTAGAGTAGATCGCACCGTATGTATCATCTACGTTGTCTGTGATCGTACCGTTAAGGAAGTGTCCACCGATTGTATCACCCTTAAAGTAGATACCACCCTCTTTCGCCGATCCATTCTGTACGATGTTGAACCCGTCAAATGTCGCATGGGTTGCTCCTGACATCTCAACCGCTGCATTTCCTGTTGTTGTTGTGATGTTAAGGTTTTTAACAGTTCCGCTGAATCCGTCATCGATATCGAAGTAGTCATCTGTACATCGTGTGATCGTCACGTTTGTAAGGTTTACTGTACCACCCCATAGCTCGATCCCGTCATCGTCTGAAAGATCGACTCTTATATTCTCTACCACTGTTCCTGAACCTACACCGACCATTGAAAGACCGTTGATCTCTTTATCTACATCCATAGTGATACCTGAGTTCAGGATCTTCACGTTTCTAAGGATACCTGAATTATCTGCCGGATCCGTATCTCCTGCAATAAATGCATCATTTACTTCATATGGTTTTACCTGTGCATTCCCTGCATTACCGATGATCGTTAGACCACCCCATTGTCCTACTGCCGGTTCTGCACCGTCGATCGCTACTTTCGTTGAAGTAAATCAATGTCGCTCCGCTCTCTACCACCACAAGACCGTCCATCAGCCACAGTGTGTCTTTGGTCAGTGTCATATCGTTTGCAATGCTGCTTGGAAGTGTTTGTTGTGGCATTGATGCGGTATCATCACCCAATGTTGCCGTACCCGTAGCATGATCAAAGCCATAGTTTGTATAATCATCGTCAGTGATACTATCGGCATTATTGATCGTCGTACCATCCTTCACTACCTCGAATGAACCAGGATTCCCGGCAAGACCTTCATAAACTCTGTCACTTGTATCATAGTAGAGCATAAATGCCGCGCCCTCAGTAATGATCTCTTTTTGTGTATAGTAGAAATTTACATCATAACAGTTTCCAGCCATGATAGATGCACCGGCATTACCAGTTGCCCCGGATTTTAGTGCAGGAAAACAAAGTTCCCCATTGTTATATGTAGGAAAACTACTGAATTGATCATCAACTTGCGTGAGATCAGAAGCCTGTATCTGTCCCGCTTTATGTGTATATACCTTTGCTACAGATGGCATCACCAACGCATATTGTGTTGCATCTGAACTATCGTAGGCAACATAGAAACTTGTATTTGTATAGTCTGTTGCATAAAGTGAACCAGTTAATGCGCAAACTGCTGCAATTGAACTTGCTAATGACTTTGGTCTAAAAAACATTTTTATCTCCTTTATTTGATTGGATACTAGTCTTCACATCCACCCGTGATAGGGTTTACGTTCTGACATTGCGCCTCCTCTACGATCACCGTTCTGCTGGCACTTCCAACATTTCCTGCCGCATCCTTCGCTGACCAGGTGATCGTGTAC
>JACXUO010000043.1 GCA_014763885.1 Campylobacterales bacterium | reverse complement strand
TCTTTATCTTGAATCTATTAAAAATGTGGCATGATTTAGAGGTCAAAAGGTGGAAATAAATCAGAGCATTGTGTTGTCTTGATTTTTCAGACCATTATAAATATGACAATATGACATTTTTTTTTCTACGATATCATAATCCTATTAAAATGGTGATAGAATTTCACATTAAAAGGTAAGGATCATGACTATGGCAATGGATGCAAACAAACAAAAAGCATTGGAAATGGCGATTAAGCAGATCGATAAAGCTTTTGGCAAGGGTACTTTGATGCGGCTCGGAGACAAAGAGATCGAGCCTCTTGAAGCGATCAGTACCGGTTCATTGGGGCTTGACATGGCACTGGGGATAGGAGGTATCCCGGTAGGAAGAGTTATCGAGATCTACGGCCCGGAATCCTCGGGGAAAACCACGCTCTCTCTGCAGACCATTGCTTCTGCGCAGAAGGATGGGAAGATCTGTGCCTTTATCGATGCTGAACACGCACTTGATGTGATCTATGCAAAGAATCTCGGGGTAGATACGGAAAACCTTCTCGTCTCCCAACCGGATTTTGGGGAGCAGGCGCTTGATGTACTCGAAACGCTGGCACGTTCTGGGGCAGTAGATCTTATCGTTGTGGACTCTGTTGCGGCACTCACTCCCAAAAATGAAATCGAGGGCGAAATGGGTGACCAGCACGTAGGGCTCCAGGCAAGATTGATGTCCCAGGCATTGAGAAAACTGACAGGGCTGCTTCACAAGACAAATACGACGGTGATCTTTATCAACCAGATACGTATGAAGATCGGTACGATGGGATATGGAAGTCCCGAAACAACAACAGGTGGTAACGCATTGAAGTTCTACTGTTCGGTACGTATCGATGTGAGACGTATCGCTACGCTCAAGCAGGGAGAATCACAGATCGGTAACCGGGTGAAAGCAAAAGTGGTCAAAAACAAAGTGGCACCTCCGTTCAGGCAGGCAGAGTTTGATATCATGTTCGGCGAGGGGATCTCGGCGGAAGGAGAATTGGTCGATTATGGGGTAAAACTGGATATCATCGACAAATCCGGAGCGTGGTTCAGTTACGGTGCGGAAAAACTCGGACAGGGGAAGGAGAATGCGAAACTTACCCTTAAGGATAATGCGGAATTGCGTGCCGAGATCGAAGGGAAGATCAAGGAAGCCCTCGGCTTCAGTACACTGCTTTCTGCTGACGAAAGCGAGATGACGGAGTAAATTCCGTTATCTTAAACTACAAAGCTCCTCCTCTCTTCTTTTGACTCTCTTTTAGTATTTCAGGAATAAAAAGGTCGTTCCCGAAAATGATCATAATGAATTGATAAATTGCCTATTTCACTTTAGTGATATCTGAAAGGATTTGGGTATAATCCCAGCATGATGAAACAAAAACAGATATTTTTATGTGCCATTAACAACATCCTTTCGGGGACATGTAAAGAGGACTGCAAGTTCTGTACGCAGAGTGTAAGGTATCATGCCGATATTGAACGCTATAGCTACAAAGATATCGGCAGGATCGTTGAAGAAGCGAAAATCGCCAAATCCCATGGTGCCCTGGGTTACTGTCTTGTTACGGCAGGGAAGGGGCTGGATGATAAAAAAACGGACTTTGTTGCCAGAGCAGCAGAGGCGGTCAAAAAAGAAGTTGAGGGATTGAACCTGATCGCCTGTAACGGCACAGCGTCCGTCGAACAGCTCAGATACCTCAAGGAACACGGGATAGACAGCTATAACCATAATCTTGAGACATCGGAGAGGTATTATGCCGAGATATGCCAGACCCATGGCTGGGATGAGCGCTATCGTACCTGCGAAAATGCAAAGACGGCAGGATTGGCGCTTTGCACCGGAGGAATTTTCGGCATGGGCGAGAGTGAAGAGGACCGCGATGACCTGCTTGCCTCTATTGCTTCTCTTGATCCGGAGTCAGCACCGTTGAACTTTTATCACCCTAATCCCGCCCTGCCGATAAAAGCACGTAACATAGAGCTCGATGAAGCAGTGGAAGTGATCCAAAAAGCACGCAGCCTGTTGGGAGAGCAGAAGCTGTTGATGGTTGCCGGAGGCCGTGAACTTCTTTTTGGCGGGAATGAAGAGAAAATGTTTGAAGCAGGTGCAAATGCGATAGTGATCGGCAACTACCTGACAACCAAAGGGAGCGAACCTCTGAGGGATCAGCAGATGCTTCAGTCACTGGGATATGAGATCGCAACAAGCTGTGAAAGACACTAAAGCTGGCGGGAAAGCATGCAAGAGAATATTCTGCTTATCTTAACGCTTTCTTTTCTGATATGGGGGAGTCCCTTTATCGCAAAGATACTGCGTATCCCGACCCCTCCTATTGAGATTATCCTGGGGTCCCTTTTCGCCTATCTCGGGTTTATTGCAGAGAGTGAATATTTTGCGCTGATCGCAAAAATGGGCTTTCTCTATCTGATGTTCCTGGCAGGTATGGAAGTGGATCTCAAGCAGATCACAGGCAGTTCCAGAAAAGTGATCAGGCAGTCGATACTTTTTCTTTCGTCGATGGTCTTTTTCTCTACGGTCACAGGATTCCTCTTCCATCTTGATACGGTGATCATTATCTCGATGCCCTTGATCTCTATAGGGCTTCTGGCGTCACTCTCAAAAACATACGGCAAAGACCAGCCATGGATACGTATGGCATTCATTGCCGGTGTGCTGGGGGAGATAGCAAGCATTGCAGTTCTGACGATCTTTGATGCCGCAAGCAAGACAGGGTTTAATATCACACTTTTGGTGCATCTGGGCTATCTGGTGCTCTTTATGGTCATTATCTATTTCCTCTACCGCCTGCTGCATCTTCTTTTCTGGTGGTATCCGGAGCTTAAAAGCACGCTGGTTCCGAAATTTGACACTTCGGACCAGGATATCCGCCTGGCGATCGCACTCTTTTTTATCCTGATCGCAGTGATGCTTTCTCTTGAACTTGAGTTGGCGTTGGGTGCCTTTATCGCGGGTGTTGCGATCTCTGCCTTTTTCCATCATGAAAAGAAACTGGAAGAGAAGATGTCCAGTCTGGGTTTTGGGTTTCTGGTTCCTCTCTTCTTTATCTATATCGGGGCTTCGTTTGATATCCAGGCCCTTGCAATGCCGGGGGTCGTTTCTGGGGCACTCCTGATCACCCTTTTGATGATCGCTTCAAGGGTCCTGGCGGCCGTTGTGCTGCAGGGGATAAGCAAAAAGAAGGATGCCCTTTTGGTTGCCCTCTCGTTGTCGATGCCCCTGACACTTCTCATCGCTGTGGCAACGATAGGGTATGAAGCGCATCTGCTGGAAAAACTCCATTATTATCAATTGATTCTTGCCAGTATTTTCGAGATTTTGATCTCCATGATCACGATCAAATTTCTTAACAACAGAAAAGTATAGGGGGATAAGAGGGAAGAGGAGAAGGGACAGAGAAGCTACTCTGTATCCACCTCTTTGATCGCTTCAAGATAAAGACTGTCTGCTGCTTTTTTCGCCTCTTTTTGCTCCAGCGTCAGATCGATATCATCCAAAACTGATTGCTCTTCCGAGACCTTTGGTGCAGAAGCTGGCTCTTTTGGCCGCTGAGGCTCTTCTACCTCTTTTTTTGCCTGCTCCATCGCTTTCTCTATATCAAGTGGCTGCTCCTGGACTGCGTGCGTCTCGGCAGTTTCTTTAGGCACCGTCTGCGGTTCTTTGGGTTCAGCTTCGTCTTTTGCACTCTCCTGTGTCTGCTTTTTTCTCAGGCGCTCAGCTTCATACTTTTCCACTGCGATACGCTCTTCCTCGAGTGCCTTCAGGCGTGCCTGCTCAGCCTTTTTCTGCTCCTCTGCCATGATCGTTTCAAGTGACTCGGAGGCTTCTTCAGGTTTGCTTTCGTTTGCATCTGTCTGCTTCTCTGCTGGTTTTTCAGGAGAGGTGGTTTTGGCTGTCGCTTTTTCCGGTACTTCTTCGAAAGGTTCCTCTTGTGAAGGTTTTACAGCCGAAGATTCATCCTTCAGAGGTTCTTTTGTGCTTTCCTGCAAGAGTGAAGCATTTTGGTCAGAAGGCTCCATACTATCAGCATCTTCCTCCTTTGTATCAATCTCTTCATCGAGAAGAAACTCATTGCTGCTGGAGGATTCTCTCAGTTCTGAAATCAAACTACTCTGTTCCTCATCGAGGTTTTTCAGGTTTGTTTTTAGATCAAATGGGTTATCTGATGCTTCCAAACCCATACATAGTAGTGCAACTCCTGTCCATAGATACCGCTTCATATTTACTCCTCTTTCAGTTTTCACTGGGTTCAAGCTGTTTTAGCTCAAAGTACTCTTTCTGAAGTCTTCTGTTTTCAGCCTTTAAGACTCTTTTCTTATCAATCAGCGCCGCTTTTTTTTCTTTGAGATGTTCCAAAACCGTGAGTGAATTCTCTCCATAGATCAGAATACCAAGATAGATGCCAAAAAGCAAAATCCCAAGCAGGCTAATCAAAAAAGTTTTGATGGATAAGCCCGCGATCTCTCCCGCTTTTTGTATCGTTCCCATCCGGTTATTTCGCAAACGGCTCCGCACCCAGGTACTCGAACTGCCCCAGTTCCGCTTCTATTTCAAGCAGTCTGTTGTATTTGGCGATTCTGTCACTTCTTGCGGTAGAACCTGTTTTGATCTGGCCTGTATTGAGCGCTACTGCAAAGTCTGCGATAAAGGTATCTTCACTCTCTCCTGAACGGTGCGACATCACACAATTATACCCACTTCTTTGCGCAAGTCTGATCGTCTGCATCGTTTCGGATACGGAACCGATCTGGTTTGGCTTGATCAGGATTGCATTGCCGATCCCTTTTTCGATCCCCTCGGCAAGGATCGATACATTGGTGACAAAGAGGTCATCCCCGACAAGCTGGACTCTGCTTCCAAGTACGTCAGTCAGTTCTTTCCATCCGTCCCAGTCATCCTCGCTGAGACCATCCTCGATCGATACGATCGGGTATTTTTCGCAGAGGTCAGCATAGTATGCTACCATTTCCGAGCTTGTAAGTTCTCTGTTTTCTGATTTGAGTACATATCTGCCCGCTTCATTGATCAGTTCGCTTGCTGCAACATCCAGCGCGATAGCGATCTGCTCTCCCGGTTTGTACCCGGCTTTTTCAATCGCCTGCATGATCACCTGGATCGGCTCTTCGTTGCTTTTCAGGTTCGGAGCGAATCCTCCTTCGTCACCTACCGCTGTACTCTCGCCCATACCGTCAATGATCTTTTTGAGGTTGTGATAAACCTCTGCTGCGGCTCTGAGCCCTTCAGAAAATCTGTCAAAGCCCACAGGCATCACCATATACTCCTGGAAATCCACAGAGTTGTTCGCATGCTCTCCGCCGTTGATGATGTTGAGCATCGGTACAGGCATTGTCACGCCGTTGGCACCGCCAAGGTATCGGTAAAGCGGCATCTTCATGCTTGCAGCGGCTGCACGTGCCACCGCCATAGAGACACCAAGTACTGCATTTGCTCCAAGGTTGCCGTAGTTGTGTGTGCCGTCAAGCTCTTTCATTGTCAGGTCAACCTCCGCCTGGTTGTAGGGACTCATCCCTACCAGTGCCTCATAGATCGGACCGTTAACATTTCCACATGCCTGCTGAACGCCTTTACCCATGTATCTGTCACCGCCGTCACGAAGTTCCAGTGCCTCACGTTTACCGGTACTTGCACCGCTTGGTACGATTGCGCTCGCTACTGTCCCGTCACTCAGGCTTACTTTTGCCCTTACGGTAGGATTTCCCCTACTATCCATTACCTCGTCTGCTACGATATCATCGATAAAAACCATCTTTGTCCTTTATGTCTGCAATATACTGTTTTAAATAGTAATATTTTATCGAATTTTTGCTGATAGGTGATTATATTAAATAATCTTATAGCGTAACTTCTATGAAGCAGATGGAACTTTTCTCACTCAGAGGTGCAAAAGCCTATTTCAGGCTTTTCTTTACGCTCCTGACCTCCTCTTGGAATATTCTCAGTATCTCCGGCCGTACGGCTTTTTGATATCTGAGTTGATGATAGAGTCTGTTGATCGCAGTGAGGGGGATCTGCTCGGCTTGTTCTATACGGCTGAAGTAGTGGTTAAGGCTCTCTCCGGAATGTCTCGGCAGCCCCTGTTTCTCCAATGCGTCCAGAAGCGGTTTGAGTGTGCATTGGATTTTGTCACGGCACTTCGACTGGCTGAGCAGGTAGAGGGCAAGGATCAGCAGCGCAAGCAGGAGGAGAAAACTCGAAATAAATTTGATCAGAAAAAGCGTATCGGTTTTCAGGTAGGAGAAGAGCTTCTTTTGGCTCAGTGAACTGTACTCCAGGATCCAGGTATCGATCTGGTACTTGATATAGTGAAGGTAGAGATTGAGCTGCTTCCATCGGGTTTGCTCTCCACCGGCTCCATCCGTGCCGCCCGTCTGGTCTGTATCGCTTTCGATTGAGCTGGCAAAGGCGGTGGACTCTACCCGGCGCCACTCTCCATCCAGATAGACTTCAACCCAGGCATGCGCGTCACTCTCCCTGACGATCAGATAGTTCCCGATACTGTCCGACCCGTCCGGTCTGTATCCGGTGACGATACGGCTTGGGATGCCGACCATCCTTGACAGCGTTGCGAACGCCGCTGCAAAGTGTACGCAGTAGCCCTCTTTCTGATCAAAAAGGAAGCTGTCGGTAGAGTTGTTCAGGTCAAACGCTCCGGGCTTGAGTGTATAGGTAAGTTGCTGTGCCCTGAAGAAGGAGCGGACCGCTTCAAACCTTTGGTGCGGTTCGTTGAACCTGCTCCTGATGTCATTGGCCAGGACCTGTGTCCGGGGATCACTTCTGTGGTCATACCCTAAGGCGATCTTTTCCAGTGTAGCGGGCAGTGGAGTTCTGTAGCTTGACTGCAGGAGAGATCCTGCGTTATAGAGGAAGGTCTCTTTGATAGGCTCCGGCATTGTACTCTGCAGGTGGAAGTCCATCCGGGCTTTCTCCGGAAGCAGCAGCGGCGTATCGAGCAGATAGATCCAGCGCTTGTTGGTAGGGTAGAGTGTGACTTTGTAGCCGGTCATCTCTCCTTTTGGAAGATCAGGGGCAGAAGGGTGGAGCGAAGCGTTCAGGGGCCTCCAGATGCGATCGGTTTTTTGGTAAAGCACGCTCCCCCTGAAGTAGAGATGATCGGCAGAAGGTATCTTCTCTTTGAAGCCTACCTCCATGACAATGCGCTGAGAGGGAACAAGCAGGGCGTTGCTGTCCAGGTGCATCAGCCCGTCATGGCCGCTTCTGTGGACAAGATCCCCCTTAAACCCGTAGCTTGCATGCTCAAAGGAGATACGGGGGAAGAAGATGAAAAAGAGTATCACGATCGGCAGAGAAGCGATATAGAGTTTTGAAGCGACCCTGAGGGAGCGGTCGAGATCGCTCTGCATCACCTGCCAGACCAGCATGGTGATCAGGATAAAGACCTCTGCCATGACATAGATGAGCATCGGAAGAGAGTAAAAGAAGAAAAGGGTGGTTGCCAGCAGCAGTAGAGGAGAGATCTTGAGATAAAAATTGACCTCTTTCGTCAGCCGCTGCAGTGCAATGGCGATGAGCAGGAGGTAGATCATCAGCTCGACAAAGAGTTTGAGACGCGAAAGCCCCGCAAAGCTGAAACTGCCGTAAAGGGAGAAAAAAATCGCGGCTGTGCCTGTCATGGCAACAGCAAAGAGTGTGACCGCGGTGGGTTTCTTGCCGATAAGCAGAAGCAGCAGTACCAGAAGCAGGAAAAAGAGCATCGGAAGCTTGATGAAAAATAGCAGCGGAAGCAGGGTGGTGATATAGGCGATATCCAGCGTTCTCAAGGGTGTCGGTTTAGAAGAGAGCAAGTGTTTCAAGTATCGCATCGGTTGACATCCTTTTAGAGTTCAGGTTTTCATGGGGCATCTGTACCTGAAAATCCAGATTTTGTGCTTCACACTCCAGTATCCAGCGTGTGAGCTGTGAAAGTCTGGCTTCATCATTGTTGCCCGCTGCGTAAAAGTCAAAGTGCAGCTGTTCCAGCGGTATCTCATGGGCAAATTTCTTCAGCGCACTCTCCCCTTTGGCGACGGAGGGCCAGTGTATTTTGCCCAGAGGGGCATCGCCGGTGTACGGAGTGATTCCCTCAAAATCGTTCTCCAGCCCGAAATGTCCCTTCTGCCGGCTCAGAAATGTCTCCAGGCTGCTGCCTCTGGGACGGGGATAGACCACTCTGTGCTCAGAGAGGTCTATCGGAAGGAGAAAGCGTATGGTGGCCAGGGGGAAAAGGCTCTGCAGCGAGCAGTTGCCGATCTCGCATTTCCCTCTGCGTTCGGGTCTGTAAGAGAGTGTGAGTATCTCTTTGCTGTCTGCCTGGAGCAGCGGGAGGAAAAGGCTCTGGCCCATGCACTCGAGTGTCAGGGCATAGCTTTCGGTGCTTTTGGTGTTGGCCAGTGCCAGGTAGATAGCCGATCTTTTTTGGGCAAAAAGCCTGTCGGAACCCTGGAGGGTGAGGGTGAGGTTTGCCATATTGTATATCCCGAAAGGCGAGGCGACAAATGCCAGTGCAAAGACAAAGAAAAGAACGATATAGACCAGGTTGAAGTTGTGCATATAGGCTTCAAGAAAAAGCCCGAAGAGCAGCAGCACGACCAGCAGTGAGCCGAGAGTGGCTTTCTGCTTCAGGCGCTTACGCGTCCGGCTGAGTGTTCGAAGTGATAACATCTCTGATGCGCTCCAGGGTCGTCCTGCCCTCTTTGAAATGCAGCCTGTGCAGGCAGACATAAGGGGCAACCGCAGTCGCATCATCGGGGATCGCGTAGTCTCTCCCGTGCAGGTAGGCCCAGGAGCGTGTCATCTGTGCCAGCGCCAGTGCACCCCGCGTCGAGAGGCCGTGCGTGAAGTGTACCCTGTTTCTGCTCAATGCGATGATCGCCTGCAGGTAATCCAGCAGCGCATCGCTCAGATAGACACTGTTGACGCCGTCCTGTATCTCTTTGATCTCCTCGGGCGTGATGCGGGTACCGGGGGAGAGTGTTTTGGGTTTTTTCTGTGCGAGGATCTCTCTCTCGGCATCGCGGGCGGGGTAGCCGATGCTCATTGCACAGATAAACCTGTCCAGCTGGGAATCGGGCAGCTTGAATGTACCGACCTCTTCATAGGGGTTCTGTGTCCCCATCACGAAAAAAGGCTGCTCGAGCTCATAACGCTCTCCGTCGACGGTGATGCTGTCCTCCTCCATCGCCTCAAGGAGTGCCGACTGGGTCTTCGGCATCGAACGGTTGATCTCGTCGGCGAGCAGGAACTGGGTGAAGATCGGCCCTTTTTTGAAGACAAACTCTGACTCTTTCTGGTTGAAGTAGTTGACCCCGAGGATATCGGAGGGGAGGAGGTCGGAGGTGAACTGAATACGGTTGAACGCCAGCCCCAGCAGTGAAGCCAGTGCCTTCGCGAGTGTTGTTTTCCCCACACCGGGGATATCTTCGACCAGCAGGTGTCCTTTGGCAAAGAAAGCAGCCAGTGTCAGGGTAATGCTCTCTTCCTTGCCATGCAGTACAGAGGCTACCGCTTCGACCAGGGGAACAAACCTGGCATCCAGTTCGTTCATTATTTCTCCTCGGTCGCATCTTCGCGATGTTTACACTTGAAACACTCGTAAACCTCTTTGCCCCGGAGTGTCTTTTTGCCCATCAGGTAGTTGCACTCCGGGCACTTTTTATTGACAGGTTCGAAGTTGGCGATAAATTTACATTTTGGATAGTTGGTACATCCATAGAACTTCCCTCGCTTCCCTTCCCTCTCCTGGAGTTTCCCTCCGCACTCGGGACAGGGGACATCCAGCTCTTTGGGCGGGGTGAGGGGTTTGGCATTTTTGCATTTCGGATAGGCCGAACATGCAAGAAACTTTCCGCGGCGGGAATCTTTGATCACCATCGGTGCGCCGCACTTGTCACACTTCACATCGGTCTCTTCGGGCTGTTCAGGCTCGGTGCCGTCGGTGTTTTTGGTGTATTTGCATTTCGGGAAGTTGCTGCATGCGATGAACTCGCCGTAGCGTCCTTTCCTGAGCAGCAGTTCGGCGCCGCATTTGGGGCACATCTCTCCGGTAGGTGTCGCCACCTTGAGGCTCTTGATGTTCTTTTTGCCCTCTTCTATCTTCTGCATGAAGGGGGTATAGAACTCTTTGAGTACCTTCTGCCACTCTTTCTGCCCTTCACCGATCTCATCAAGCACCTCTTCCATATTGGAGGTGAAGTCGCTGTCAACGATCTCTGGGAAATGTTTCTCCAGCATCTCTGTAACGGTGAATGCCACCTCTGTCGGATGGATACGCTTTTTTTCGATCTCGATATATTTGCGCTGCTGTAGGATCGTCACCGTCGGCGCGTAGGTACTCGGACGTCCGATACCGAGGGACTCAAGCTTTTTGATAAGGCTTGCCTCGTTATAGCGTGCGGGAGGCTCGGTAAAGTGCTGTTCCTGCTTGATATCATCCAGGCTTACGCTCTCCCCCTGGGTGAGTTCGGGCAGCAGTTTGTCTTTTTCCGTGTATCCGGTTACTCTGTAGAAACCGTCAAAAAGGAGTTTTCTTCCGCTTGCCTTGAAGAGAGTTTTATCGCCCTGGAAAAGGATCGTCTGGGACTCCAGCTGCGCTTCGGTCATCTGGCACGCAAGAAAGCGGTTATAGATCAGAACGTAGAGTTTCAGTTCGTCCCCTGAAAGATACTCTGCCGCCGTTTTCGCATCGAAGTGGACATTGGTAGGACGGATCGCCTCATGGGCTTCCTGTGCTCCCTTGGATTTGGTCACATAGCTTTTTGCTTTGGAGGGGAGATACTTCTCTCCGAAATTCTCTTTGATATACCCTCTGGCACTCTCGACGGCCTCTTTTGCAAGGTTCATACTGTCCGTTCTCATATAGGTGATGACACCGGTAATGCCCTGATCGGTTTTTACCCCTTCATAGAGTTTCTGGGCGATCATCATTGTCTTTTTTGGCGAGAACCCGAGTTGTGTCGAAGCAGCCTGCTGCAGGGTTGAGGTCATGAACGGCGGAGGGGTCTTTGTCTTTCTTGTCGTTGTCTCTATCGAGAGTACTTTGAAGCTTTCACTCTTTGCGGTAGTCGTGATTTTTGTGGCTTCGGCTTCGTTTTTGATCGTCAGTTTTTCGATCTTGAGCCCGTCAAACTCGTAGATCGACGCATCGATATCCTTCTGGAACTTGGCATCGATCGTCCAGTACTCTTCGGGTTTGAAGGCTTTGATCTCGCGCTCTCTGTCTACGACCAGTTTGAGTGTTGAACTCTGCACCCTTCCCGCGCTCAGCCCTTTTTGGATCTTGCTGGCAAGCAGAGGCGAGAGTTTATATCCTACGATACGGTCAAGCATACGTCTGGTCTGCTGTGCATCCACGGAGTTCATATCTACATGGCGCGGGTTTTCCAGTGCATGGATGATCGCGCTTTTGGTGATCTCATGGAATACGATACGTGGAAGCTCGGTAGGGTTTTTCCCGATCGCCATCGCGATATGGTATCCGATCGCTTCCCCCTCGCGGTCCTCATCGGTCGCGATATAGACGGTCTCAGCCTCTTTGGCAAGCTTCTTCAGCTCCTTGACCGTGGTGCTGGCATCTCTGGGGATAGAGTATTTGGGGATCAGATCGCCTGTCTCGTCGTCAACTGTGATTCCGAAGGTACTTTTGGGGAGGTCCCGGATATGCCCTTTGGAGGCAATCACTTTGTACTCTTTGTTCAGAAAATTGGTGATGGTCCTTGCTTTTGCAGGTGATTCAACGATAATTAAATTTTTCATAGATACTTACTTTATAGTGTGGTATGATTTCTGGCATTGTAACACAAGTTAATTAGGAATCAAGAATGAGGAGCGAGAATTGAGGTTTGTGGTTGGCCGGCTCCGTTTTTTATGGACCGGTGCCGCCGGCCGGTATTATGACTGCTTGAGGATGCGCGGAAGTGTGATCCCGGTCTGGCTCTGGTATTTCCCTTTGCGGTCAGAGTAGGTGGTCTCGCACTGCTCATCCCCTTCCAGGAAGAGTACCTGGGCGATCCCCTCATTGGCATAGATCTTCGCGGGGAGCGGTGTGGTATTGGAGATCTCTATCGTGATATGCCCTTCAAAGCCCGGCTCGAAAGGTGTGACATTGACGATGATCCCGCATCGCGCGTAGGTACTTTTTCCAAGACAGATTGCCAGTGTATCGCTGGGCATCTTGAAATACTCCACGGTACGCGCCAGGGCAAAAGAGTTCGGCGGCACGATGCAGACATCGCCTTTGAAGTCCACGACATTGTTTTCATTGAAGTCTTTGGGGTCTACCACCTCGGCGTTGATGTTGGTAAAGATCTTAAACTCATCCGCCACCCTGATGTCATACCCGTACGAGCTCAGCCCATAACTGACGACGCCTTCGCCTACCAGCCCCTCGCAAAAAGGGGTGATCATTGCTTCATTCAGTGATTTTTCACGTATCCACTTGTCAGATTTCAGTCCCATACTTTTCCTTATTTTCTTATAAATTCAATCGTTGCACCGATGCGCATCTTTTTGAAGTAGTCTTTGAGCGCTTTTTCCCGCTGTTCCTGCATCCATTTGCCGGCAAGCAGCGGTTTGACCTCTTCAAACGCCATTTGTGCCTGTCCGTTCTTGGAGAGTACCCTGTAGAGGATATACCGGTCTCCTGCATTCAGCGGCTGTGTAAAACCCCCGTTGGGTGTCTGGAGCATCATCTGCAGCATGGTCGGGTTGAGCGCTGCCGTATCCATCTCCGCCTCTTTCCCCTCGATCCCCTCGCCGGTCTGCATAAAAGAGGCTATCTCTTTTTGTCCGGGGGCACTGTACTCGACGACGCTGATCGATGCAGGGATGATAAACTCGTTCTGGTGCTCCCGGTAGTAGGCCATCAGTGCCTCGTCCGTTGCCTGGGGCATCTCCTTGGCTACTTTC
>JACXUO010000130.1 GCA_014763885.1 Campylobacterales bacterium | reverse complement strand
GATCGCGAAGGTACAGTAAAAGGCTGTTTCCCTCAATGTGAAACCGGTTTTGCAGCCTATCTGCCTACAAACAACGCAAACATATAGCAAGGAGTACCGCATGGTCGTCAAAGAGATACAGGAGTACGCTCAGATACGTACAAAAGCCAGGGCCTATCTATGTTACATCCTCAGCCGTAATATCTCCAAACATATCGAGGGGGGTATCGAACAGGTCATACGCAATATCGATTCGCTTCAAAAAGCACTCCCACAGGCTGAAGTGATCTATGTGCTTGACGGCAAAGGGGAGCAGGTTATTGACAATATCTCTCCTGTTGAGACGCTTAAAGGGTTCGGTAAAGGAGCAGACCGCAGCAACAGGGCCTACTACTACCGTACAATGAGCGAACATCGCTGTATCCTTACCGATCCGTACCCGTCGCTGGTCAGCAATCATCTCGTGGTGACATCGACTTTCCCGATCTATGATCAGGAAGGCAAACTGCTCTATATCATCTGCGTGGATATCAATCTCAGGGATATCCTGCGTATGGTACATCCAAGTTCCATAGATTCCGGTTTCGGTACATTGAGCAAAGTCGTTTACGGTGCTTTTTCAGTGGCACTTTTTGCGGTGGCGATCCTTCTTTTTATCAAAGGGGTCTCGAGTTTTATGGGGTTCGGTTTTGACATTTCGAGGATCGATATCAATGAGATGTTTCAGGCAACCATTCTTCTGACACTCTCTCTGGCGATCGTAGATCTTGTCAAGGCAATCTTCGAGGAGGAGGTGCTTGGATACGAGAAGAAAGACGGAAAAGGGGGCGGTCATCAGACCATGATACGATTCCTTGGCTCCATTATCATTGCCCTCTCCATTGAGGCATTGATGCTGGTGTTCAAGTTCGCTATCACTGACCCGGCCCATCTGCTTCCTGCGGTATACCTGATCGGAGGGGTCACGGCATTGATCATCGGTCTCTCGATCTATCTGAAGTTCAGCAGAGAGAGTGTCGATAAAGAGAGTGCATGCAAGAACAACTGATTATATTTGATATGGACGGTACCCTGGTCAACTCTTCGCTGACCATTGCCAATGCGATCAACTATGTGCGAAGCAGACTGGGCTTTCATCCGATGGAGCAGGAGTATATCCTCAAAAAGGTCAATGACCATACGATCAATCCCGCCAAGGTCTTTTACCATGCCAGGGCATTTGATCGGAAGCACGAGATGTGGTTTTCAGAGTACTACACCAATCACCACGAAAAAGAACTGGTACTCTATGAGGGGATCAAAGAGCTTCTGGAGTTGCTGAAAAAGAAGGGGGCTTCACTGGCCGTTGCGACCAATGCCTACAGGAACTCTACCCTGGAATCTCTGACGCATCTCGGGGTGCATGAGCACTTTGATGCGATCGCATGTTATGATGATGTAGCGCAGGGTAAGCCGCACCCGGATATGCTCTATAAGATACTTGAAGAGCTGGATATGCCCGCAGGGCAGTCGCTTTTTATCGGTGACGGGCCTCGCGACCGGATGGCGAGCGAGCGAGCGGGGATAGATTATGTGATGGTGGACTGGGGGTTTACTGAGCATAAACAGGCGGTAAGAAGTGTCGATGAACTCAGAGAGATCATTTTAAACAGGAGATAGCATGTCAAAATCTTTTCTTACCGACACCGTTTCTTTATCTCTTGT
>JACXUO010000129.1 GCA_014763885.1 Campylobacterales bacterium | reverse complement strand
GATCGCGAAGGTACAGTAAAAGGCTGTTTCCCTCAATGTGAAACCGGTTTTGCAGCCTATCTGCCTACAAACAACGCAAACATATAGCAAGGAGTACCGTATGGTCGTCAAAGAGATACAGGAGTACGCTCAGATACGTACAAAAGCCAGGGCCTATCTATGTTATATCCTCAGCCGTAATATCTCTAAACATATCGAGGGGGGTATCGAACAGGTCATACGCAATATCGATTCGCTTCAAAAAGCACTCCCGCAGGCTGAAGTGATCTATGTGCTTGACGGCAAAGGGGAGCAGGTCATTGACAATATCTCCCCTGTTGAGACGCTTAAAGGGTTTGGAAAGGGGGCAGACCGCAGCAACAGGGCCTACTACTATCGTACGATGAGCGAACACCGCTGTATCCTTACCGATCCGTACCCGTCGCTGGTCAGCAACCATCTTGTGGTAACGTCGACTTTCCCGATCTATGATCAGGAGGGGAAACTGCTCTATATCATCTGCGTGGATATCAATCTCAGGGATATCTTGCGTATGGTGCACCCAAGTTCTATCGATTCCGGTTTCGGTACATTGAGCAAAGTGGTTTACGGTGCTTTTTCAGTGGCACTTTTTGGGGTAGCGATCCTTCTTTTTATCAAAGGGGTCTCGAGTTTTATGGGGTTCAGTTTTGACATCTCGAGGATCGATATCAATGAGATGTTTCAGGCAACCATTCTTCTGACACTCTCTCTGGCGATCGTCGATCTTGTCAAGGCGATCTTCGAGGAGGAGGTGCTTGGATATGAGAAGAAAGACGGAAAAGGGGGCGGTCATCAGACCATGATACGATTCCTCGGCTCCATTATCATTGCCCTCTCTATCGAGGCATTGATGCTGGTGTTCAAGTTCGCTATCACGGATCCGGCCCATCTGCTTCCTGCAGTCTACCTGATCGGCGGGGTGACGGCATTGATCATCGGCCTCTCGATCTATCTGAAGTTCAGCAGGGAGAGTGGCGAGAAAGAGAGCACATGCAAGAAAAACTGATTATATTTGATATGGACGGTACACTGGTCAACTCTTCGCTGACCATCGCCAATGCGATCAACTATGTGCGAAGCAGACTGGGCTTTCATCCGATGGAGCAGGAGTATATCCTCAAAAAGGTCAATGACCATACGATCAACCCTGCCAAGGTCTTTTACCATGCCAGAGCATTTGACCGGAAGCATGAGATGTGGTTCTCTGAGTACTACACCAATCACCACGAAAAAGAACTGGTACTCTATGATGGGATCAAGGAGCTTCTGGATGTATTGAAAGATAAAGGTGCGTCGCTTGCCGTGGCTACCAACGCCTACAGGAACTCTACTCTGGAGTCCCTGACCCACCTGGGGATCGATGCACATTTCGATGCGATCGCATGTTATGATGATGTAGCGCAGGGTAAGCCGCACCCGGATATGCTCTATAAGATACTCAAAGAGCTGGATATGGAGGCAGAACAGTCGCTTTTCGTCGGTGACGGACCTCGCGACAGGATGGCGAGCGAGCGTGCGGGGATAGATTATGTGATGGTGGACTGGGGATTTACGGAACATAAGCAGGCGGTAAGAAGTGTCGATGAACTCAGAGAGATCATTTTAAACAGGAGATAGCATGTCAAAATCTTTTCTTACCGACACCGTTTCTTTATCTCTTGT
>JACXUO010000128.1 GCA_014763885.1 Campylobacterales bacterium | reverse complement strand
CTTTATAGTTAAATCAAGGTTTTTCAGAATGATTTTTTCATCATATCCGACATTGATATTTTTGAACTTTATGATCTCCATCACGGCTGCCTTATCATCGTTTTCATTTACCGGTAATATTACAGGCTAAAAATACTCTCAATGTTATATCTCCAACACCAGCTTCACGGGACAATGGTCACTTCCCATGATCTCGTCCATGATCTCTGCCTCCACGATACGATCCTTTAGGTCATCGGAGACGAAGAAGTAGTCGATCCTCCAGCCGACATTCCTGCCTCGTGCCCCTGCCCTGTAACTCCACCAGCTGTAGCGCTCAGGCGTATCACCATGCATATGACGGAAGGTATCGATATATCCGTGGGAGAGCAGCGTGTCCATCCATGCGCGTTCCATAGGCAGGAACCCCGAGGTTCCTTCGTTCGCTTTGGGACGGGCAAGATCTATCTCACGGTGCGCGGTATTGACATCGCCGCAGACAACGATCGATTTGCCCTGCTTTCTCA
This sequence comes from Campylobacterales bacterium, assembly GCA_014763885.1. Lineage (GTDB taxonomy): Bacteria > Campylobacterota > Campylobacteria > Campylobacterales > Sulfurovaceae > Sulfurovum. Next base: position 1,182 of record JACXUO010000128.1, on the reverse strand, counting down.
GGTCATTGATATGCTCCAGAAAGCGGTCATAAAACCCCATCTTGTAGCTCAAACGCTCATCACTGCTCTGCCCGTTGGGGAAATAGACATTGAAAAAGGCGATATCCCCGAAGTGGTACTCGTTGATGCGCCCCTCATCCAGGATATCGACATGCCCGCAGTGATCCGGCGTCCCTTTGATATCCGTAAAGAGCGCTACCCCTGACTGCCCTCTTTTTGACGAGGAGTTAATGCTTTGGAACTTGAACTCGCGATCAAAGATCGTTTCAGGGATCTGATCGGCCTCAGCCTTGATCTCCTGCAGTCCCAAAAAGTCCACATCATGCTCATCGATCCATCTAAGTGCTTCTTTTTTGTCCACTGCACGGATACCGTTGACATTCCAGGAGATAAAAGTAAGTTTGTTCATAGCTCATCCTCGTTATAGTGTAAATCATTCATATTTGGATGGAATCATAGCACATTAGACTAAAGGCACAAAATGTCGATCGAAGACAAAGAAAAATGGGACAGAAAACATATCGAGGCGCCTATCCCCACCCAACCTATCGAACTGGTCACCAGCTTTGCCAAACTGGCACCGGGCAAAGAAGCACTTGATATCGCCTGCGGCATGGGCAGGCATACAAAATACCTGGCATCAGAGGGCTTTCATGTCGATGCCCTGGATATCAGCTCCACTGCGATCGAGTCGCTGCAGGGTATCGAAAACATCTCTCCCAAAGAGGTAGATTTCGATAGCTACAGACTGGAGGAGAACAAATACGACCTGATCGTCTGCACCTACTTCCTTGACCGAAGACTCTTTCCGCAGATAGAAAAGGCACTCAAGCCGGGCGGTATCTTCATCTATGAAACCTTCATGTACCATCCGGATAACGACCGCTCCACCTCCAACCGTACCTTCCTTCTGGAGGAGGGAGAACTCGAAGCAACCTTTGATGATAGGTATGAGATCATGCATATCAGAGAAGATTGGACTACCGACTACAAAGGTGCCAAAACGATGATAGGACAGATCGTAGCGAAGAAAAAAGCAGGTGGAATGACCATAGATGACTTCTGGTCATAACTATAAAACGATAGGGGCTAGACTAGTTTAGAGGTTCTTTTCTGAAGATTTTTAACAATAATTTGTATAAATCTTCACCTCTATTATTGAACCTAAATTCACACTCTTTG
>JACXUO010000127.1 GCA_014763885.1 Campylobacterales bacterium | reverse complement strand
CAGCCACGGTAGGCTCAGTGACTGGGGTGAAGTCGTAACAAGGTAGCCGTAGGGGAACCTGCGGCTGGATCACCTCCTTTCTAAGGATGTTTCCACCAGATTTTGGTTCGCCAATTTCTACAGGAAACACTTAGCAGATCTGCCAGTCAGGCAGATCACATCATATACGGTCCAGGCCGTCCTCATATCTCTTCAGAGCAGAAATCGCAGGCCTACCGGTCTGGTCTGGGTCGGTAGCTCAGGTGGTTAGAGCGCACGCCTGATAAGCGTGAGGTCGGAGGTTCAAGTCCTCCTCGACCCACCATCAAACCCTTGATGGGGCCTTAGCTCAGCTGGGAGAGCGCCTGATTTGCATTCAGGAGGTCATCGGTTCGATCCCGATAGGCTCCACCAACCCGCATTCGCTGCGCGAATGGCGGGACGGTTCAAGAAATGACTGCGATCAGCGGCAGGGGATTGCGCAGCAAAACGCTCGAGAGCGGATTATCTGCGCCCTTCTTCACAAGATCATCAAGCGCCTGTTTGTCAGACGTTTGATCATCCTGTGAAGGATGAGATCTTCGGATCAATTGACATCGTTTAGAGAGAACACACAACATTGTTGGTTCGCCCCGCGTATGGGGTGAATGCTCGCAAGAGCAACGCAATGTTGTCCAAGTCAAGTACACTAACCAAAACGCGACGGTTTTTACCGTCGCACGTGACAGTTTGACGTTCACGCGCTTGCATGGCGCGTGTCCAATAATCGACTGTTGCGGGTAGTATACATGCTTTTGATCAGAGGAAGTTTATCTTCTTCTGGATCAAATCAAGCGCGAGAAGGGCGTTTGGTGGATGCCTAGGCAGTAAGAGGCGATGAAGGACGTGATACTCTGCGATAAGTCATGGGGAGCTGAGAATAAGCTTTGATCCATGAATTTCCGAATGGGGAAACCCACCTGACAGTCTGATATAATTGCTTTTGCACTTTATATCATTCTGAACCAGGTACTTTTACCCTGAATACATAGGGGTTTAAGAGCGAACCCGGGGAACTGAAACATCTAAGTACCCGGAGGAAAGGACATCAATAGATACTCCGCTAGTAGTGGCGAGCGAACGCGGACCAGCCGAGCCTTGAGAACGACTAGAATGATCTGGAAAGATCAGCCAAAGTGGGTGACAGCCCCGTATAGGAAGTTTGATGGGACGTATTAAGTAGGGCGGGACACGTGAAATCCTGTCTGAAGATCGGGGGACCACCCTCGAAGGCTAAGTACTCCTTACTGACCGATAGTGAACCAGTACCGTGAGGGAAAGGTGAAAAGCACCCCGACGAGGGGAGTGAAACAGTTTCTGAAACCGGACGCCTACAAGACACCCGTTGAAAAGGGTCCGGATGACGTGTGGCTAGGGGTGAAAGGCCAATCAAATCTGGAGATAGCTGGTTCTCCGCGAAAGCTATTTAGGTAGCGCGTCGATTGTATTCTCCCGGGGGTAGAGCACTGCATGGATGATGGGGGCCCACAGCCTTACTGAGTCTAAGCAAACTCCGAATACCGGGAAGAACTGATCGGCAGACACACGGCGGGTGCTAACGTCCGTCGTGGAGAGGGAAACAACCCTGACCAACAGCTAAGGCCCCCAATTCGTGGCTAAGTGGGAAAGCATGTGGGACTTCCAAAACAACCAGGAGGTTGGCTTAGAAGCAGCCATCCTTTAAAGATAGCGTAACAGCTCACTGGTCTAGTCAAGAGGTCCTGCGGCGAAGATGTAACGGGGCTCAAGCCACGAGCCGAAGCTTTGGATGCACAGTGATGTGCGTGGTAGCGGAGCGTTCTGTGATATAGAACGCTGCCTCCTTACGCTCTTCGGAGCTATTGGAGGCAATGTTCTGACTGTGAAGCCGGGCTGTAAGGCATCCGGTGGAGTGATCAGAAGTGAGAATGTTGACATGAGTAGCGACAAACAGGGTGAGAGACCCTGTCGCCGAAAGTCCAAGGGTTCCTGCTTAAAGCTAATCTGAGCAGGGTAAGCCGACCCCTAAGGCGAG
>JACXUO010000042.1 GCA_014763885.1 Campylobacterales bacterium | reverse complement strand
GGGCTATTTATAGGTATAATTATACCGTTTAGGGGCTGTTTACGGTGTTAAATATCTACTTTTTAGACGCTTTTTTTGGAGTTCTTTCACAGTCTCTCCTGCCCCGTATAGCAGCGTTGGATCATATCGATCGAACCGGCCATCGCACCGAGATGTATCCCTTCGGGTGTGGTACCGTCCTGAATATCTTCGATATCCGTCATCAGTGCTTCGTTGAAAAATTCCCATGACTTCTCCCTGTCCATCCTGGCATTGACCCAGGCATGGACAACCTGGCTCAGCGATGAACCGTTGGAGCTTCGCTGAAGATAGTAATCGACATTCCTGCGGATCATATCGGATTCGAAACGGTATCCGAGCTGTTTGAAGAGCCCTTCGAGCTCTTCGTTGGAGAAGAGATAGAAGAGCATCAGCACGTCAGCCTGCTTGGAGACCTTGTAAGTGTTTGTGCTCTTCTTTTCGGCTTCCAGGATGCGGTCGAGGCGCCGTATGTTGCCGTACTTCTTGCGATAGTGTTCCCGGTCAAGCTCATTCAGTGCCTCGTATCCTTCAAATTGGCTGATGATACCGTCGTCATGGAAGGGGATCTTCATTTTCGTACGTATATCCTCCCACTTCTCTATTTCGGCAGCTTCGATCTGAAGCCGCTCGCAGAGCTCATTGAAACTTCTGGTCGAGAAGAGCCGCTGCATCTCCAGTGCCTTGTTGAGTACGAAGACTGCCATCATATTCGTATAGGCGTTATTCCTCAGACCCGGGGTATCATCGCCGGGACAACTGTCGTGATACTCATCGGGTCCCATCACGCCAATGATCTCATAGCGCTCCTCTGTTTCATTATAGCTTGCTATACTTGTCCAGAAGCGGGCGATCTCCAGGATCATCTCTGCACCGTAAAAATAGATAAAATCAAAATCCCCGCTCACTTCGTAATAGTGCCAGATCGTATAGACGATAGCTGCATTGACATGGCGCTGCAGATAGCTGTTGTCCGGCAGCCACCGTTTCGAACGCGGATTGAGATGGATCTTCTGTGTCTCTTCCCTTCCGTTGCTCCCGCTCTGCCATGGGTACATCGCCCCTTTATAACCAAGTTCTGCAGCTGCCCGCCTGGCCTCCTTCAGGCGCCGATAGCGGTAGAGGATAAGGCTTCTTGTGATATAGGGAAGCCGATAGTTGAAAAAAGGAAAGATAATCACCTCATCCCAGAAGATATGTCCCCGATACGCTTCGCCATGCCATCCTCTCGCCGGAATACCTACATCCATATCGAGCGAGTGGATAGAAGCCGTCTGCAGAAGATGGAAGGCGTAAAGGTGCAGCGTTCGAATAGCAGGGTAGTCCTCCTCCACATTTCTCAGATCCAGATGAAAATCGAAATGTTCCCAGAGCTGTTTCCATGCAACACGGTGCGACTCAAGCAACACCTCAAACCGCTTTGCATCCTCCGCACTAAGCAGCGCCTCGAGGGCGGGATTGGAGACCGCATAGTCCCTGGATGTGAAGAGAGCCATATTTTTTTCGATATGCAGGTGTTCCCCCGCCTCAAGCTTCTCCACCCGGTAGCATTGTCCGACATAAGCCCTGTCCCTGATCCCTTTTGTTTTGGCGGCAATCAGCTCATTCTCCCGGTAGATCCGCGTACGAACTGTCTGGGCTATCGTCAGTTCCGACTGTACCGTCTGCATCTTTAGCAGAAGGGTTTCCCTGTCGATTTCCCTGCTCTCGATCAGACGCAGATGGCGGTTAGCCAGCTTACTGTAGCGCTGGACCCCCTCGTTTTTGATATTGCCGTTGATACCGGATTCGACTTCGATCATGCCAGACCAGTTGACCAGAATGATCGTCAGTTCCAGTGCTGCGATATGTTTATCCACAATATGGACAACACGCCGCTCAATGATCCGTGTCTCCCGTCCTTTTTCATCACAGATATGGATAAGCCGGTGAAGCACTCCCTCTTTGATGTCAATTTCCTGGCGAAAAAAGAGAATATTCGTTTCGTCTATGAACCACCACTTATCCTCTTCGATCCGGAATTTCAGTACGAGCCAGTCAGGCATGTTGACGAGATCTTCGTTTTTCACCGACTCTCCCTCAATCTGCGTTTGAAGACGGTTGTAGCCGCCCACGATATAGGTTCCAGGATAGTGTACCTCGTCGGCTTCTGCACCGGGAAAAGCAGCACGGGTAACAAAGTAACCGTTACCCAGAGCGCAGAGGACTTCTCTGAGCTTCTCCTTGCCCGGATCATAACTATTATAAGCAAGTGCCCAGATATTCCCCTGCTCGATCGATGAGGAAAGTATGTCAATGAAACGCGGTACCGCCTCTACATTTTCAATCCGATAATGGGCGGAGGTGTAACGTGCTTTCTCACCATCGACAAGCACACCGATGCCGTATCCCTGAATCGCATAGAAGGCATCCTCGTCAGTAATATCATCACCCATATAGACGATCTTACTCCCCTTATTCTTTACCATAAGTGTATCCCCTATCCACTCGATGGCCTTGCCTTTGTTCCATTCCAAACCCGGCTGGAGCTCGTAAACCTTCTTGCCCAGGGTTTTGCGCAGTTTCGGATATCTTTGCAGACTTTCGGTGGCGGCTTTTTCAATAAGCGGCAGCTCTGATTTGGAAACATTACGGTAATGCAGGGCGATAGAAAACTTTTTGCGTTCGACAAAGGCCCCCTCTACATCCTCAAGCATCGATTTAAGCTCCGTTTCGAGTGCATCGAGATCTTCCAGGAAAGCGAGCGCGGGTTCATACTCCATTTTGATGCCGGGGCCTTCGATCTCGAAACCGTGACTCCCGGCATAATAGATTCCCTTGATACCAATCCGGCTTTTGATATCGCCGAGTCCCCTGCCGCTTATCACAGCAACGGTACACTGGTTGGAGAGCTTCATCAGCATCGTTTTCATCGATTCGGAGAGATAGGCATCCTGAGGGTGTGAGACGATCGGCGTCAAAGTACCGTCATAATCAAAACAGAAGACGACTTCCCGGTCTCTCAGCTGTTTTTCAATCATCTCGAAACTATCAAAGGCAGAAGGGAGTTCAGTGGTTTCAGTACGTATATCGAGGGCTGCCAGCGTCGTAACGACATGATCTGCGCCCGCTGCTTTGAGTGCCTTCAATGCTTTGGAGTGACCAGAACGGTCAACATCGATAATGTTGCCGAAATTCCCCTTCCTGGCGGCCTTTATCCCGGCAATAGAGTCTTCAAAGACAATCGCCCGTGCAGGGTCAGCGCCCAGCCGTTTTGCCGCCTCCAGAAAAAGGTCCGGTTCGGGTTTTCCCTTCAGTCCAAGATGCTGCAGTTCTACACCGTCGACAATCACATCAAAAAGCGCAGTAAGATTGACGCTCTCCAAAATCGCCTTGCAGTTTTTTGCTTGAGGAGACGACTGCCATCGACAAGCCGAAATTTTTCATTTTCTGAACCAGTTCTATTGACGATTCATAAAGCTTGACACCTTTTTTCAGAAGATCAAGAAAGCAGCGGTTTTTTTTATTTCCGAGTGCATAGACTGTCTCAGTATCTTCGGGATCATCGGGGGATCCTTCTTGCAATTCAATCCCCCGTGATGCAAGAAAGATACGGATGCCGTCAAGTCTCGGCCGGCCGTCTACATAGTTCAGGTAGTCTTTCTGTATATCGAAAGCCCGAAAAGGTTCTTCCCCTGCGTGCAGTTTCAAGACAGGATCAAATGTCTCCTTCCATGCTTTTGCATGAAGCGTTTCGGTTTTGGTCAAAACCCCGTCCAGGTCGAATATAGCAGCATCATAGCGAAGTGCTGATAATGTGACTATATTCTCATATTCTATTTTTTTCTAAAATAGTAATAAAATAAATCTATTTGGATTATGATGGCTTTAGCCTGTTATTTGCAAAAATTGCTCTTATATATACATTAATAGGATTATTTCCGAGTCCCTGATGATCCATCACCTATGCAGATAAAACATCTATGATATTTTATGGATATTTTTAGACCATGGCATAGAGATATCGTTACGCGTCTGACCGTACGCTATCATCATTGTAACTAAGTTTGGTAACAAAAAAAGAGAAATAGAAATTGGCATAGAAGAAGAGAGTTTTTCTTTCTCTCGTTTGATCTCTGATTGGAAATGCAGATGCTGCCTTATAGCGCAATGGCATATAGATGCCGGCTATCGCTGGAGTTGAAAATCACTGATCATTTAAGTCGGTATACAGGCTAACTGCCTTTGATCATACCCGCAACTTTCATGGCTGCTACAGCCACCGCACCCACGATCAATCCAACCAGCAACTCACCGAAAATAAACGGGATCACCTCCATCCATGAATGGATCGTATGCACATTGTGTACGAAGATCCCTCCGGCTACAAGAAGCATCGCCAGCGTACCGATGACGGCAAGTGCCTTGATCACCTTGGGGAGGGCAAGCACGAAGAACATCCCCACCCTGCTCTCTCCGCCGCCCAGTGCGATCAGTTTATAGCCGAAATCATCCATGCGTACCAGCAGTGCCACGATACCGTATACCCCCACTGTGGCCAGGAAGGCTACAAATGTCACGGCAGCTATCTGGACAGTAAGAGGTTCGGTCGCTACGGCGCTAAGTGCGATGATCACGATCTCGATCGAGAGGATAAAGTCGGTAATGACGGCGGATCTGACCTTCTCTTTTTCCTGTGCAAGCACCTCTTCATTGGTAAGCTTCTCCAGGCTCTCTATCCGTTGATGTTCCCCGTGCGGTACAAAATACTCATAGATCTTCTCTGCCCCCTCGTAGGCCAGGTAGACCCCGCCAACCATCAGGATCGGTACGATGATCCACGGGGCAAAAGCACTGAGCAGAAAAGCAAACGGCAGGATGATCGCCTTGTTGACAAAGGAGCCTTTGGTGATCGCCCAGATCACCGGTAGTTCACGCGAAGAGGCAAATCCCGAAGCCTTCTCGGCATTGACGGCAAGATCATCCCCGAGTATCCCCGCGGTCTTTTTCGTAGCGACCTGGGTCATCGTCGAGACATCATCCATCAATGTCGCGATATCATCTAAAAGTGCAAAAAATCCTGCTGCCATCTCTATTCTCCTCGATTTGTACAGATAATATGCGTGTTATTCTACCATCTTCAAACTCTTAAACAACAATTGGATATAATCGCGTCACTATTCAACATACAGGACAGGAAGCGACGTGAGAACACATTATTGTGCCCAAGTAAATGAAACAAACATTGGTGAAGAGGTCACTGTAGCGGGTTGGGTTTCCAGCCGCAGAGACCACGGTGGACTGATCTTTATCGACCTTAGAGACAAAGATGAAGTAGTACAGCTTGTATGTGACCCTGCAGATAATGTAGAAGCACACAAACTGGCTGAAGAGGTAAGAGATCAGTTCGTATTGATCGCTACAGGTAAAGTGCGAGCGAGAGGCGAAGGTCTTGAGAACCCGAAACTCAAAACGGGAAAGATCGAGATCGTCGTTGACAAGCTCGTGATCGAGAACCGCTCCAAGCCTATGCCGTTTGACCTTGGAGATGAAAAAGTCAATGAAGAGATCAGACTCAAGCACAGATACCTCGAACTCCGTACGCAAAAGTCTTACGATATCTTCAAGCTGAGATCAAAAGCGACGATCGCAGCAAGAAACGCACTTGATGAGCTTGGATTCCTCGAAGTGGAAACACCGATCATCACAAAGTCAACACCTGAAGGTGCGAGAGACTACCTTGTACCAAGCCGTGTACACCATGGTGAGTTCTATGCACTGCCGCAGTCACCGCAGCTTTTCAAACAGCTTTTGATGGTTGGTGGTTTTGACAGATACTTCCAGATCGCTAAATGTTTCAGAGACGAGGACCTCAGAGCGGACAGACAGCCGGAGTTTACACAAATAGACGTCGAGATGAGCTTCTGTGACCAGGAAGATGTGATCACGATCGCTGAAAAACTGCTCCATGATGTATTTACCGCATGTGGATTTGATATCCCTGCTACATTTAAACGTATGCCGCATTTTGAAGCGATGGAGAAATACGGTTCAGACAAACCGGATATGCGTTATGACCTTGCGATGGTCGATGTGATCGATATCTTTGAAAGATGTGACAATGAGATCTTCTCAAATATTGCAAAATCACCAAAGAAAAACCGTATCAAAGCACTACGTGTTCCAAAAGGTGATGAGATCTTCTCTAAACGTCAGATGAAAGGTTTTGAAGACTACGTACGTAAATTCGGTGCACAAGGTCTTGGATACTTCCAGATGAAAGAAGATGGACTTAAAGGGCCGCTAACGAAGTTCTTCACTGATGAGGATATCCAGTTGATCATCGACAGATGTGAACTTGAAGTGGGTGATGCAGTATTCTTCGGTGCAGGTGAGAAAAAACTTGTATGGGATTATATGGGTAGATTCCGTATCTTCCTTGCTGAGACAATGGAGATCATCCCAAAAGACAAGTTCGAGTTCCTATGGGTTGTTGACTTCCCGATGTTCGAAGTGGAAGATGGCCAGGTCAAAGCACTGCACCACCCGTTCACACAGCCAAAATCGCTTGACTATGAAGATATCGAAGAGATCGAGTCGATCGCTTATGACATCGTACTGAACGGTACAGAGCTTGGTGGAGGTTCGATCCGTATCCACAAAGAGGATGTGCAATCAGAGATCTTCAAACTTCTTGGAATCGATGAAGAAGAGGCACAGGATAAATTCGGCTTCCTGCTGGATGCACTCAAGTACGGTGCACCGCCGCACGGTGGATTTGCGATCGGTCTTGACCGATTGATCATGCTGATGACTGGAGCAAGCTCTATCCGTGATGTGATCGCGTTCCCTAAGACACAGAAAGCACAATGTCTTCTGACACAGGCACCGAGCGAAGTAGATCCGGAGCAGCTCAAAGAGCTTAATCTAAGAATCAGACAACAACCTACGGCGTAATACATTAAAGAAAGGACTATAAATGAAAAAACTATTTTTGATCATCGGAGCACCGGGTTCAGGAAAAACAACTGATGCAAGCATCATCGCGGGCAAACATGAGGATATCGTACACTACTCAACTGGCGATATGCTTCGTGAAGAGGTAGCGAGCGGTTCTGAACTTGGACAGACGATCGAAAACTATATTTCAAAGGGTGCTCTAGTGCCACTTGATATCATCGTAAACACGATCGTATCGGCGATCAACAATGCTCCGGTTGACACGATCCTTATCGACGGTTATCCAAGAAGCACTGAACAGATGACTGCATTTGACGCAATTGTCTCACAAGAGGAGAACATCGAGCTTGCATCTGTCATCGAAGTCAGAGTAAGCGAAGCGGTTGCAAGAGAGCGTATCCTTGGACGTGCAGCTGAAGCAGCACCGGGTGAGCAGAGAAGCGACGACAGCGAAGAGGTATTCAACGACCGTATGAAGATCTACACTGATCCATTGGCAGAGATCCAGGCATTCTATACGGAGAAAAACCTTCTTAAAGTCATCGATGGGGAAAGAACACTTGAACCTATCGTTGCCGATATGGAAGCGTTTATTCTGGAAAATAAATAACGTTATCTGAACGTACAATTTGTGGGACAAATTTTACCCATACCTGTACAAGTCCAGATTTGTCTCTTACAAAAAACTTGCCATTAAGGCAACTTTCTTTGCAAGAGATTGTTGACACTAGGTCAACTTCAGCAGTTGGCTCGTGCGGCTAGCCGCACTTTATCTGGAAAACAAATAATTTTCTTCATAGAGGGTCAATGATTTGACCCTTTCTCCCCGTTTCTATTCAATTCCATCTTTAACTTCTAACTGGCTATAATCTCTCTATCATCACAGGCAAGGAACAGCAGATGAAAGAGAAGTCATTCAGAGTCGGATATATTGTACTTGTGATGGCTGCGGTAGTCATCGTTCTTGCCGGTGTCAAAGCTGCGGCAGTCATCGTCGTGCCATTTTTGCTTGCATTCTTTCTTGCAGTCATCCTCTCTCCATTCTTTCTCTGGCTCAAAGCTAAAAAAATCAATGATCTCTTTGCACTGATGATCGTTGTCTCCCTACTGATCGCCATCGTGACGTTACTTTTTGTCCTGGTAGGCAACTCTGTTCAGGATTTTACCAACAACGTACCTGCCTACGAAGCAAAACTGCGTACCGAACTGCTCACACTCCTTGAAAAACTTCAAACATGGGGCATAGAGGTACCCAAAGAGGATATCCTCAATCTTTTCAATATGCAAAGTGTCATGCAGTATATCGCCACGACGCTGAAAAGCCTTGGCTCACTTGTTACGAAATCCTTTATGATCATACTGACGGTGGTCTTTATGCTGATGGAGATCTCGCAGTTCGGCAACAAGCTGGCACAGACCAACACCAACTCCCTGGAGAAGTTCATCGATATCAGCAACAACATCAAACGCTATCTGCTGCTCAAGTTTTTTATCTCTGCTGCAACGGGTATCGTGATCACGATAGGGCTCAAGCTTTTTGATATCCACTACGCAGTACTCTGGGGATTGATCGCATTGATGCTGAACTTTATCCCGACGATCGGCTCGATTATTGCCGGTGTTCCCGCTGTGCTTATGGCAATGGTGCAGTACGATATCTCTACAGCCGTCGGCGTAGCGGTACTCTATATCGTCGTCAACGTGGTCATCGGCTCCATCCTTGATCCGCGTATCATGGGGAAAGGCCTGGGACTCTCCACCCTCATCGTCTTTCTATCCCTGATCTTCTGGGGATGGCTGCTTGGCCCGATCGGAATGCTCCTCTCCGTACCGCTTACGATCATGATCAAGATCGCACTGAGTACCCAGCCCAACACACAATGGATCGCCGTCATGCTTGGTTCGGGGGAAAATGGGATACCGAATAATAAAAAGTGAAAAGTGAAAAGTAAAATTTCAAATGACCCACTGTTCATGATTTCGATAGTGTAAAATACTATTACTTTACCTATAGATTTAATATATATTAAAAGTTTATTTTTGTATATTTTCAAATCTTATAGTTAAAGGACAAGGATGAACATAAATGGAAAAAAACTGCTAAGCAGAGGCGTAGCCTTTTCATGTATTGCCCTCACCTCTCTACATGCGACCAACGGGGATACGATGATCTCGGTAGGAACCAAAGCAAGAGGAATGGGTGGTGCCGGCATCGCTGTCAGCCACTGTGCCGAATCAACACTGCATAACCCCTCACTGATCACATGTACCAAGGGAACCTCCATCTCATTCGGAGGCATTGTCTTTATGCCCGATATCAGCGCTCAGATGGGTATGGCAGCCGAACATGAAAGCAAAGCAGATATCAATGTCATTCCCTCCATTTCCATCTCACATAAACTCAATGATGAGTGGTATCTGGGTATCGGTATGTGGGGAACTGCAGGGATGGGTGTAGATTACAGGGATGCGCTCCAGGTACCCGGTATGGACTCAGGCAATATGCATATGGTCACCAACCTGCAGCTGATGCAGTTTGGGATCTCTGCTGCCTATAAAGCCAACGGGTTCAGCGCTGCACTCACCCCTATCCTCCAATACGGATCGCTTGATATCAACTACCAGGGGTTTGATGGCAGCAGTACAGGCGACGGGGTTGCACAGGACCTCAACTTCGGGATGAACGTCGGTGTCTCCTATGACTTCGCAAACGGTTTGACACTGGGAGCCGTCTACAAATCCAAGATCGACATGGACTACGGCAACCAGCTCTCCAATGCCACACAGCCGTTTGCAGATCTCGGTATCTTCCCGGGCACCATGGAAGATCACCTCGAACAGCCTGCCGAGATCGGTTTTGGTATCGGGTATCAGCTGGAGAACCATACCTTTGGGGTTGACTATAAAAAGATTGAGTGGTCCGATGCCAAAGGATATAAGGATTTCGGATGGTCAGACCAGAATGTCCTGGCATTCGGATACCAGTACACCAGAGAGAACTGGGCACTGAGACTGGGGTACAATCACGCTTCACACCCCATTGATGAGATGCCGAGTGCACCAACCAATCCTGTCACACCGGCAGACTACCCCTATGCAGCAGGAAATGCGATCAATCTCTTCAACCTACTGGGGTTCCCGGCCACGGCAAAAAGGCATTTTACGCTAGGCGGGACCTATGCGTTTACCGATCTCTTTGCAGTTGATCTTGCCTACGTGCACGCCCCAAAAACCACAACAACAATGCATACGATCGTAGGATACAGTGACAATGCGACACCGGCATACCCAGGCGATGATGCGCTCTATATCGGGGAGTCAAGTGTCAACCATACGGAAAACTCACTCTCCTTCCAGCTGACCTATACTTTCTAACCCCTTCTCTCCAAACTGTGGAGAGAAGAGACCTCTCTGTCCAGTCGTTCTTCAGCCTTGTGTGTTGTAGGCTCTGTCTCCTGCATCTCCCAGCCCCGGGTAGATAAACATATTGCTATCGAGCTTTTCATCGATCTGGGCGATATAGAGATGGATATCGGGATGCTTCTGATCCACGACATCCAGTCCCTCCGGTGATCCAATAAGGTTCAGCGAGATGATTTTCCCGGGTTCTTTGTGCTTGATCACACTGATCGCATCACACAAAGAACCTCCGGTCGCAACCATCGGGTCAAGCAGGATCACGGTTTTCCCTTTGCACTCCGGTATACGGTCGTAGTAGATCACGCTCTGGTGTGTCTTCTCGTCCCTCTTCATCGCCAAAAAGCCCGATGAGGCCTTGGGAAAGAGCGCCGTAACCGACTCGATCATCGGAAGTCCTGCGCGAAGGATCGAGACAAAGAGCAGATTCTCCTCATCGATAAACCCGAATGCCCTTTTAGAGTTCCATGTTTCAATCTCTCTTTTTTTCAGGACCTCATCACTGAGTGCCTCATACGCCATAAGCCGGGCAAGCTCATGAACGATATGCCGAAAACGCAATGCATCGGTATCCACTTCTCTTAGATGGTTGACCAGTGTTTTAATCACCGGATGTTTGATTTCTGTGATCATGATACTCCTTTGTGTTGTTAGTATAGCTAAATTACCGATGCGATTTGAAACCCGAGCAGTACAAGGTTAAGCAGTACGGCAACAACAGGGACAAAGAGGGGATAGCTGCGTATACCCTCTGGAGCAGGCTGCTTGCGCTTGATAAGAATCAGGGAGAGATTGACCACGGTAAAGACGATAAAGATCACAAAGCTGCTGAACTGCGCCAGGGTCAAAATCTCAAAAAAAGCGGCCAGGACAAAAACGATGACGCCGCTGAGTATCGTAGATGCGATCGGTGTCTGTGTTTTCGGGTTGACCCTGCCCAGAAACTCTGGCAGCCAGTTTTGTCTGCTCATCCCGTAGAATATCCGGGAGGCCATAATGATCTGTATCAACGCCCCGTTGATCACAGCGACCATAGCGATGATGCTCAATGCCGCCGCACTCTTTCCCGTTGACATCTGATAGACCAGTGCCAGAGGGGCGGAAGAGTCTGCCAGTATTTCGGGAGGAACGACAAGTACAGAGACCAGCGCTATAGCGATATAAAAGAGTGTCGTGATCAAAAGTACGGTCACAATGGCACGCGGCATGGTTTTCGTCGGGTTTTTGACCTCTTCGGCGATATTGACCATATCCTCAAATCCTACAAATGCGTAAAACGCCAAAAACGCACCCAGCAGGATCGAACTCAGTACACCAAACTCCAAAGGCGGTATCATCGACTCCGGGGAGAGAGTGTCCGGTTCTATATGTCCCATGCCTGCATAAAGCACCATCCCCAGTCCTATGATCTCCGCAAGTGTCAATCCAAAAGCAAAGATCATCGACTGGGTGATCCCCCATATTGCGATCGAACAGAGCGTCACCACAAGTATCAGGATCGTGATAATCTCGGGCAAGGTAACAAAGGTACTCAGGTACCCGTGAAAGCCATGCAGTATCGTCGCAGAAGAGAGCAATCCGGCAAGCGCGATCAGGAGTCCTACTCCCATAGAGAAGAGTGGCGAACCGAATCCTTCATAGATATATACCGCTTCCCCTGCACTCAGAGGAAAACGCGCGGAGAGCTCCGCATAGCTCAGCGCGGTAAAGAAAACTACGACACATGCCACCAAAAATGAAAAAGGGACATAGAGCCCGGCGATACCTGCCATCTTACCGATCAGCACATAGATCCCCGCACCGAAGATATTGCCCAGTCCGTAGAAGATGAGCATAGGAAGGTTGACACTGCGTTTTAAGCTGGCTTGATCGGACGATGGCATCGCTGGACTCTTTTTTCTTCTATTATAACTCAGATATGCATAAGATACCTCAAGGGCGCTTGCTGCACCCGGAAAGTGCTGGCAAGAGCATATCAACAATCGAGCACCATAGTAAATCCCATTGGCGAAAAACTGTTATAATAATGCCAAAGTTTCAAATGCAGGAGTTTTGGTCTACAGACCAGAGGGTGACCATGAAAAGAACCGAATACAGGAAAGCACTGCAAAAGATCAGAAAAGCATTCGATGCGACTGCAGACCGTATCATTGACAATGGCCCTCCGGCAGTTACAAACGGGGGCCAGAGCTTCTGTACCTGCAAAGATGCACAGGGCCACCCCAAAATGCTCTACAATACACTGAAAGAGGCAGAAGACCAACTGGCCTACCTCAAAGAGAAGAGGCTTCGTATCTACCCCTGTCCTAGTGAAAAGGGATGGCATCTGACGAAAGAATAGTACATTGTAGAGTTTGATGGACGTAGTTCCAAAGACAATCCTATCATACGTAAATTTCTTCTACATAGTATCTATTGTTCTTTTTATTGATTTTGAGTTTCGACCCAAAGATGGTTGAGAGATTTTCACTTGTAAGTATCTCATCTTTTGGTCCGCTTTTATAGATCGTATGATCATACATCAAAGCAATCTTGGTAATATCTTCAAATATCTCCTCAAGATGATGTGTCACCAGGATAATGGAACTTTGCCTGGCAAGCTTTTGTAAGATCTTCAAAAAGTTCATCTGTGATGTAATATCAAGTCCGACTGTTGGTTCATCCAGGATAAATGCTTCCGGGTTATGGATAAGTGCGCGAGCGATGATACACTTCCTTAACTCTCCTGTGGACATGGTACTTACTTTCTTCTCTTTGAGATGGCTTATCTCCATAAATTCCAAAGTTTGAGATACCTTCCGGTGCTGCTCCTCTGTGAAATCTTGATGTTTAAAAATACTGAAACTACTGTAAAATCCGCTTTGTACCACTTCATAACCGGTTAAGAATGGAACTTTATTCTGGAAAAAATAATGTAGATCATTGCTTATCACCCCTATTTTTTCTCTAAGTTCAAACAGAGAATAACGGGATTTGCCAAACAACTCTTTGGTGGAGTTTTGATCAAACCGCGGATGAATCTCAGACTGGATAAGTTTCATCAAGGTAGATTTACCCGAACCGTTTGCTCCAAGTATTGCCCAGTGTTCTCCCCTCTTTATAGTTAAATCAAGGTTTTTCAGAATGATTTTTTCATCATATCCGACATTGATATTTTTGAACTTTATGATCTCCATCACGGCTGCCTTATCATC
>JACXUO010000126.1 GCA_014763885.1 Campylobacterales bacterium | reverse complement strand
CCCGTACCGTAAACCGACACAGGTGGGTGGGATGAGTATTCTAAGGCGCGTGGAAGAACCCTGGTTAAGGAACTCTGCAAACTAGCACCGTATCTTCGGTATAAGGTGTGCCTACTTTGGTATAGAGATTTACTCTCGAAAGCTAAAGAGGTTGCAACAAAGAGTCCCTCCCGACTGTTTACCAAAAACACAGCACTTTGCTAACACGTAAGTGGATGTATAAGGTGTGACGCCTGCCCGGTGCTCGAAGGTTAACTGATGATGTTAGAGTAATCGAAGCATTTGATTGAAGCCCGAGTAAACGGCGGCCGTAACTATAACGGTCCTAAGGTAGCGAAATTCCTTGTCGGGTAAGTTCCGACCTGCACGAATGGCGTAACGATGGCCACACTGTCTCCTCCTGAGACTCAGCGAAGTTGAAATGTTTGTGATGATGCAATCTCCCCGCGGAAAGACGGAAAGACCCCATGAACCTTTACTGTAGCTTTGTATTGGACTTTGAACAGATCTGTGTAGGATAGGTGGGAGGCTTTGAAGTGAGGTCGCTAGATCTCATGGAGCCGACGTTGAAATACCACCCTGGTGTGTTTGAGGTTCTAACCTAGGTCCCTTATCGGGATCGGGGACAGTGCATGGTAGGCAGTTTGACTGGGGCGGTCTCCTCCCAAAGCGTAACGGAGGAGTTCGAAGGTACGCTAGTTACGGTCGGACATCGTGACGATAGTGCAATGGCATAAGCGTGCTTAACTGCGAGACTGACAAGTCGAGCAGATGCGAAAGCAGGACATAGTGATCCGGTGGTTCTGTATGGAAGGGCCATCGCTCAACGGATAAAAGGTACTCTGGGGATAACAGGCTGATACCGCCCAAGAGTTCATATCGACGGCGGTGTTTGGCACCTCGATGTCGGCTCATCTCATCCTGGGGCTGTAGTCGGTCCCAAGGGTATGGCTGTTCGCCATTTAAAGAGGTACGTGAGCTGGGTTTAAAACGTCGTGAGACAGTTTGGTCCCTATCTTCCGTGGGCGCTGCAGATTTGAGGAAGCCTGCTCCTAGTACGAGAGGACCGGAGTGGACGCACCTCTGGTGTACCGGTTGTCACGCCAGTGGCATTGCCGGGTAGCTATGTGCGGAAGAGATAACCGCTGAAAGCATCTAAGCGGGAAACTCGTTCCAAGATGAGATCTGCCGGGGCCTCGAGCCCCCTAAAGAGTCGTTCTAGACCAGGACGTTGATAGGCTGGGTGTGGAAGCGCAGCAATGCGTTAAGCTAACCAGTACTAATTGCTCGTGCGGCTTGACCCTATAACTTTGATCATTCGATCAGGGTGTTCTGCCAACTGACGCAATCAAAATCCAAACTGATTCACTCTATGAATTCGTTGTCCCGACCACCATCGCGACAACAAAAAGTTATGCCTGATGACCATAGCGAGGTGGTCCCACTCCTTCCCATCCCGAACAGGTCAGTGAAACGCCTCCGCGCCGATGATAGTGCGGATTCCCGTGTGAAAGTAGGTCATCGTCAGGCTCTTACAGCTAAAACGCCCAACCAACGGTTGGGCGTTTTCTTCAGCCTCTAGGAAGGGATTGAAGAAAACAAAAGTTGGCAAGCCATTCAAAAGCGTGTCATAATTTAAGGCTCATCTGATCGCGGATGGGTTGATGGAGTTAAGCGATAGGCTTGACGAAGTTGGAACGTTAACAAACTACAGCCGATAAGCGTGGGTGTTTGAGG
>JACXUO010000003.1 GCA_014763885.1 Campylobacterales bacterium | reverse complement strand
TCGAACTGGTAATGATTAAGCGTGAAGAGTTGCTGCAGGATGCAGCCTGATACATAAAAGGTGTTTTGAAATTGCGAACTTTTAAGGGCACTATCTTTAAAGGGGATTATATGAAAAACAAAAAAATATTCATTGCTTCTTCTCTGGCAGCAATGAGTTTGTTGATGAGCGGATGTGGCGGAAGTTCTTCGGATAATGGGGCTGAGGTCAAAACGAAAAAATCCGAAAGATCGGTTTTTATTGACTTCTCTGCAGTGGTCGGGGATCAGGGTGCCCTGGTCTGTTCGGAAAATAATCATACAAAGGTGTATCAAAACCTTGGTACGACAAATGCTTCAGGTTCGATCGCTGACTTCAGATTCTTTGTCTCCGAAGTGGCGGTAAAACTCTCAGATGGTTCTGTACAGAAACTGGTACTTACCAACAACTCGAACCAATACTATAATGAGACCAACGGTTCTGTTGCGATCCTGGATTTTGAGGACAATACAGGTAACTGTAAAGAGAGGGGAAATGATCCGGATACCTATACTACGGTCGTAGGGAGTGTGAGTATGGATGATACGACCGCCATTACAGGTGTAGAGTTTACCGTAGGTGTGCCGATTGCACTCAACCATATAGAGTTTCCGGAGATCGAAGCATTGACCAAGTCAGGCATGAACTGGAGCTGGGCAGCAGGCAGGAAGTTTACAAAGATGGAGATCAACCCTGTTGACGAGCTCAACAGTACAAAAGATATGTTTAACTTTCATCTGGGTTCAACAGGATGCCAGGATACGGATGCGGACGGTATCACCAATGAGTGTGCCCAACCAAACCGTGTAAAAATTGTATTTGATCATTTTGATCCCGAGACACAAAAGATCCAGATCGATTATGCTGAGTTGCTCACTTATGTAGATATCACCAACGATCTGGGCGGTTCGAAAGGGTGTATGAGCAAACTGGATGACCCCGAGTGTATGAGCACAGAGGGGCAGATGTTTAATATGATCGGGCTTGATGATGCAGGTCAGGAAGGACTCTGTCTGGGCGGAGAGTGTACTGAGGCACAACAGCTCTTTAGTATCACAGACAAGTAGCCTATGTCTAAGCAGTTGCACGCATCTGTTCTGCTCACTCTGGCGGCTGTTGCGATCATAGGTTGCGATAGCAGTACGGTCATTACCGAAACGGAGTCTTCCTCAGGCTCCTTTGAGTGGGATCTTCCCGAAGGGATCTATCCTCCACGCGTTCCGGCCGACAATCCGATGACAAAAGAAAAAGTAGAACTGGGAAGATACCTCTTTTATGACAAAAAGCTCAGCGCCAACCAAGCACAGTCCTGTTCCTCCTGCCATCTGCAGGAAGCAGCGTTTGCCGATCACAATAGGGTGGGTGTCGGATCTACCGGTGTTCATGCCTTGCGCAACCCGAACAGTCTGACCAATACGGGCTATTATACATCGTACAGCTGGGCAAATCCTGCACTTGGAACACTGGAGCGGTTCATTATCATGCCTATTACGGGAGATGATCCTATAGAACTGGGCGTGGTACCCGAAATGGAAGATGAGGTCCTTGCACGTTTTGACAACAATGAAACCTACCGGAAGATGTTCAAAGCAGCCTTCCCGGAGGCGGAAAACCCCATCACTCTGGAGTATATCGTCAAGGCACTGGCATCATTTAACCGGACACTGAACTCGTTTAATTCACCCTATGATCAGTATCTCAGAGGTGATGCTGATGCCTTAAATGCATCCCAAAAACGCGGTTTGGCACTTTTTATGGGGGAGAAAGCAGAGTGTTTCCATTGTCATGAGGGTATCCACTTCAGTGACTCCACTGCCAATGAAAAAAGCTTTAGCGTCAATCAGTTTTTCCATAATATAGGGCTTTACAACATCGGCGGTGACGGTTCTTATCCAGAAGGCAACCAGGGACTCTATGAGACGACGATGCTGGAACAGGACAAAGGGAGATTCAAAGCACCAAGCCTGCGCAATATCGAGCTGACCGCTCCCTATATGCATGACGGCTCTATGGCAACACTGGAAGAGATCATGGAGTTGCACAGCAATGGGGGAAGAGTGATCACTGAAGGCCTCTATGCGGGTGACGGTACGCAAAATCCCTATTCAAGCGATTTTATCGTACCCAAAAATTTCACCGAGCAGGAAAAAGAAGACCTTGTAGCCTTTTTACTGTCTTTGACGGATACGGAGTTTATCACCAATCCCAAAATATCCGACCCATTTAAGGAGCAGTAGTGCGTTTTATTATTCTATCTATTCTTTTGAGTCTATTGGGATGGGCTCACTCGACTGTTGATCTCTCCACGGAGGAGGAAGAAGCAAACTTTCACTATGGTGTTTACGGTATCGCCGAATATCGGACCAAAGATCTCTATTCCCATGGTATCGAAGGGAGTGTAGGGTATGAAAATCACGGTGCACCGAAAGAACTTCAACTTACCCACCTGGGAGCATATCTCTATGGGAAAACAGAAGCCCATTTTCTCTACGGGCTGGAACTGAACCACCACAAAGGTGCAGAAAATACGCTGAACCAAACGGTAGAAAGGGCCTATCTCGGGTATGAAACGGATGCTTTTGGGATAAAAGCGGGGAGGGGATACAACAACCTCTCTTTTCTGAATGAAAAGGCATGGGGATACGGTTTTGGAAGTATGCCTCTGGCGATCGATTCGTTTGTAGATGGTACCTATATCGGAGATGGTCTTTTTGCGGAGTACACGCATGGGTCATTCAATGCCTATGTTGATGTTACGCAAGACCAGTACAACAAGGTCTTGCGCAGCACGTTCAAAGCAGCGTATGATCTGGATACTTTAACGCTGATCGCCTATTTCCAGTCACGTGACACAACGCTCACCAGAGTCGACTTTGCACAAACGCAACACTCACACGGTGGTACAGATGACTGTACCAACTTGAGCCCGGATGAACGGTGTTTTCAGAGGGAGAGCCGGGTATTCGGATTGGGATTTGATACGCTCCTGGCAGATATCAAGGTGCAGGGCGAATACATCTACCTCGATACAGAAGGGAGCATTGAAAACAGCGAATACCAGATCCGGAGCGACAATGCCATCCATACCCTCTACCTGCAGATGTTGGGAGACTATCATCACTTTATCTGGGGAGCCAGAAGCGAGTGGTTTATGCTTGACAATAGCTATACCGGTCCGGGTGCAACAGAGATCGCCGGACCTTTGGTAAGTGAAGATACAAATGAGATTCAGGATCTTCAGACACTCTTGATCGGATATCAGTTTGATGAGGGCAACCGGTTTTTGGTTGAAGCAAAACATTCCCAAAATGGCTGGGCTACCCAGTTCAATTATTTCTTTTTATTCGGACATTGAGTAGAAAAGATCGGTCATGCCTGGGGAATGACTATAGTTGCTTTACGTGATCCTCCCCTTACGGGAATACCAAGGTATTGACCCAGAGTCCGATGCCCATCATTCCCAGTGCGATCAGATAGAAGAGCGATATTCTCATCCCGATCGTTTTCCCTCCCAGCCAGTAGACGATCCCCAGTTTTACCAGCGAGTTGGTCACAGAGGCGATCACGATACCGTGTACGGAGGCCGTCAATGAAATTTTCTGATCGATCTCAAGCTGGGAAAGGGAGAGGGCAGTGGCGTCGACATCGCCAAGGCCAGATATAAAGGAAACAGCATAGACGCCGATATCCCCGTAGTGGTGTACCAGGGTGGTCACCCCGTAGATCACACCGAAGAGCAGCCCAAACTTGATCGCTTCACTCAGCTGCAGCGGGTTTTTGGCGATCTCTATGGGTTCCACCTCCACTTTCAAAGGCTGCGTACGCTGGTAGATCAGATAGACATAGATCAGACCGCTGAATGTTGCCATCAGGTAAGGGATGACCAGCATCAGTGCAACCTTCTGGTTGATCACATACGCTTCAAAAAGCACTCTGAGAAACATAAATGTGGAGGCGATGGCAATCCCCGCAACAAAATTTTGAAGAAACATTTTTTGGGTGAGATAGATCCTGGAGAGGGAGATGGAGATCGCAGTGGAAGAGATCAATCCGCCAAATATCCCGGTAAACAAAATCCCCCGTTTGTTGCCCAGCGCTTTGATCGCCACATATCCGATAAAGGAAACGGCAGCAATGATCACCGCCATCAGCCAGGTCTTGTAGGGGTTGAAAAGGCTGTAAGGCCCTGTCATTTCATTGGGAAGTACCGGAAGGATCAAAAAGGTCATCGCCAGAAGAAGTACGGTTGCATTGAGGTCGTCCGGGCTGATATGCTGTTCGATCTTTTGAAGCTTTGGCTTGCTCTCCAGCAGAACGATCATGATCACCCCGATAAACACCGCATACTCCCTCAGGTCAAAAAAGACCATCAGCCCCAGCAAATAGGTGATCAGCGCAGTGATCTGTGTGGTCATTCCCATTTTTTGAAAGAGAAAGGTCTTGGCGAGATAGGAAAGCCCGATAAGGATCACAAGTGCGACGGCAATCGTGGTGACAATATAGGGCGCCAATGTCGCCAGCTGGCCGGAGAGAAAACCCAGAAGCGATATCAGGGCAAAGGTACGCGACCCTGCAAAGAGGGTTTTGGGCCTTCCTTCCTGTTTATAGAGGTGTGCCATTGTGCGCTGCATCCCGATAGCAAATCCAAGGATGATCGCAATGACTAAAGACTGAATCACATGATTTTCCATCCCTAAACCCTTTTCAACGGTGCATTATTAACTATTTTACCTTTTCTATCCTTCAATGACAATCACTCGATATCGCTCTTTTTCCCCATGAAAAAGAGCGCGATCCGGCGAAGGAGCTTGATCACGCTGTAGAGCGGGAGAGTGAGCCAGGGTGTAAGGCGCCATACGCGATGGAGCCTTCCAAAGAGCGTATTGCGTATGATAATGGCATCCAGGTAGGCGAGTGCCTCAGTGCCTTGCAGGCATCGACCGTCCATCTCAATGATCATCCCGTCATTGATATCCAGCTGCGGGCATTGGGTACGGATCTTCTGCAAGGCTTCTCTGGCATTGACAAGATGAAGCTCATGGCTCTTTTGCAGAGTAAGAAAGCGGGCATAATGGTTACAGAAGGGGCACTCTTTGTCATAGTAGAGTGTGAGTGTCTGCTTCATCTTATATGTGCTCAGGGTTCTGCTGCCGTATCTCTTTTGCCTTCTGGTAGATGGCGCGGATCATGTTGCGGAAGACAAGATAATGTACCGGTGTCAGGAGATACCAGTAGAGCCTCCCCCAGAGTCCCCGGGGGTAGAAGTAGGCGGTCTGGATGAAGGTATCATTCTGTATTTTGAACTCCAGCCAGGCTTTCCCGGGTACTTTCATCTGGGCACGCAGGAGCAGCCGCTCATTGGGGATGAGGTCTTCAACCCTCCAGAAGTCCACACTCTCTCCGACCCTGAGTGTGCAGGGATCACGTCTGCCGCGGTTGAGTCCTGCGCCTCCGATCAGCTTATCCATCCCGCCTCTTATCTTCCAGAGCCACTCATACCCGAACCACCCCTCCGTGCCTCCAATCGAGCAGAAAGTACTGAAAAGATCTTCTTTGGATACACCCTCAAGCGGTACTCTTTGACGGTCTGTCAGTATCGCCGTAGAGGGATCATCCGTGTGCTGCTCCTCCCAGAGATCCACGCCGCCTTCTGCATCGCTCCAGCGGCTGAAGACCTGGTTGTTCTCCATCTCCTCTATCGCTTTTTTGACCGCATCCTGAAAGGAAACGGGGCGGATATGCGGGAAATAGGTTTTGGCATTGTCGTTTTGGATCACCACCTCAGAGGAGAGCCCTTCGATGAGAGATTTGGCCACATTGTAGGGTACCGGAGTAAAAATATTGAGCCAGTAGGAGGAGAGCTTGATCGTCAGTATCGGAAGCGGCAGGATGATACGGCGCAGCCCCAATGCCTTGGCGCAGGCGAGCATCATCTCCCTGTAGGTCATCTTCTCGCTGCCGATATCTACCATGAGGTTTTGGTCATAGCCCAGATCTTTGGCGCTGTCAAGATAACTGATCACGTCATCTACACCGATGGGCTGTGCCAGGGTATTGACCCATTTGGGGGTGACCATGATGGGCAGCTTTTCTGTCAGGTGGCGTATGATCTCGAAACTGGCACTCCCCGAACCGATGATGACCCCGGCGCGTATCCATATCGTCTGTATCGATTCAGGCCGGCTGGAGAGGATCTCCCCCGTCTCGATACGGCTGAGGAGGTGTTCGCTGGCATGCGCTTTGATCCCGAGCCCGCCCAGGTAGATGATCCGTTTGACACCGCACTTGACCGCGGCATCGAGGAAGTTCTGTGCACTCTGCCTGTCCAGCTTCCGGTAGTTGGGTGCCTGCAAGGAGTGTATCAGGTAGTAGGCGACGTCGACCTCTTCCAAGGCTCTTTCCAGCGAAGCACTGTCAAAGGTATCTCCCTGAAAGACTTCGGCTCTCTGATGTATTGGTGCATCCAGGCTTTTTGGATTGCGGACAAGAAGCCGCAGCGAGATATCCTGACCAAGTAGTCTCTGCTTGAGCCGCCGCCCGATATATCCGTTGGCACCTGTTAAGAGTATCTTCATCTCTGCTCCTTATCATTATCGTTTATTATAGAGTATTTTTATAAAAAATAATAAAAATAGATATATATCAGGGAAACACTAGCGGAAAAGCTTCCTCTCATATCCGTAGATATCATCTCTGAACTGCACGACTCCCTCTTCATCCACCCAGACGGTATGGTACTCTACATAGACGGGTATCGGCTCTGGCAGTGCGATCCTCTCGTTTTCATAGGTATCATACTCGTAGCCCAACCGGTTCAAAAGTTCCATTGGTTTCTCCAGCCGTATACACCCATGCGAAAATGCCCTGACCCTTTTTTGAAATAACGGTTTCGTCGGTGTGTCATGCATATAGACATTGTATCCGTTGGGAAATAGGAATTTCACCAGACCCAAAGCATTGTCGGGGCCTTCCTTCTGATAGAGCCTGCCCCGGCTGTCAAAAGCAAAGCCGTTTCTTTTCAGGTAACTTCTTGACTTGTGTGCATACTCATTTGCATAGATTGACGGGGGGACAATCCATCTTGGGTTTTTGACGATATACTGCATTTTTCGGTTGAGCACGGGGGTCCTCATCCGGGGTTTCCCTACGATGACTTTCATATCCAGTACAGGCCTGTGGTTGAGATAGTAGTAGAGTTTAAACTCGGGGATATTGACCAGGATGTACTCCGGCCCTTTCGGATTTGCGATCCTCTCAAGCTCCAGATTCTTTGTCACTTTTGTGATGATACTATGGAGGGAGCGTTGGAGTTCCCGTTTTGTCTGCGGGCCGATGACCCCGTCCACTTCCAGGCCGTGTATTCTCTGAAATTCAAGGATCGCCTCTGCAAACCTTGCTGTGATTTCGCTATCCTCTCTCAGCCTTGCATCCTGCAGGAGGTTCAATACCCTTTTGGTCCGGATGATATCCTCTTCTTCATTGCCTCTGAACCGAGGGGGCGTATAGATATCACGGAGGGTGTAGAGGTAGTCAAGATACTCTTTCAGTTCCTGATACCTTCGAGTCTGCGGCATGAGCCGCATGACATAACGATAGATATCGCTATTGCGCTCCGCTTCCCTGAGCGCTTCTTTGTTGACTCTTCTGTATTGGTTTCTGTCTCCCCTGAGCCTGTGGTAGTTGATGGAACCGTTCAACAGACACTGGGTGATCTGGTAGTTCGTTTTTCCGTGGCAGAGACTGTATCTTGCCTGGTAGCGCTGCAGGTCCGGGTCAGGGGCGGAAGCAAACAGAAGTATAGGTATAAATAGAAAGATTATTTTTTTCATATCACATGATAACTAAAATTACTGTAGTATTTACGGAGCCAGCCGTTCGATCTTCCATCCTTCTGCCTCTTTGGTGTAGAGGATACGGTCATGCAGACGGCTGGGTCTTCCCTGCCAGAACTCTATCTGTTCTGGGATCACACGGTAGCCGCCCCAGAAGTCGGGCAGGGGGACATGGCCTTTGGCAAATTTCTGTTTCATCTTCTCGATCTGCATCTGGAGTGCTTTGCGCGAAGTGATCACGCTGCTCTGGTCGCTGACCCAGGCACCGATCTGGCTGTCACGGGAGCGTTTCATGAAGTAGGAGAGCGACTCTTTGGCGGTGATCTTCTCGCATCTCCCGAGGATGCGCACCTGCCGCTCAAGCTCCAGCCAGAGAAACTCAACGGCTACTTTGGGGTTTTGCGCGATCTCTTCGGCCTTGACACTGTTGTAGTTGGTAAAAAAGACAAAGCCCCGCTCGTCAAAGATCTTCAGGAGGACAGCCCTGAGATTGGGCTGGCCGTTCTGCCCGGCAGTTGCAAGCAGCATCGCATTGGGGTCTTTGATCTGAGAATCTATCGCTTCCTGGAACCACTGTTCAAACAGCAGGTAGGGGTTTGCCGGGACATTGCACTCATCGAGCGTTCCTTTCATATAGTCGGTACGCATATCCTGAAGATCAAGCATGCTCTACTCCTTCTGCCATTCTCTTTTTGAAGTACTCCAGCGCCTTGTTTGCAGCCTCTTTGTGGACTACCATGGGGCCGGGATAGTTCTCTATACGGTATGATAGCATGAATCTCTCATCATGGATCTGTTTTGCATCCAAAGTTACAAGTTCCGGCACCCACATTTTGATATAAAGTGCCTCTTTATCGAACTTTTTTGCCTGAAGCCATGGGTTGAAGATACGGAAGTAGGGCTGAGGGTCGATCCCTGTACCCGCACTCCACTGCCATGAGAGGATGTTGGATGCGGCATCGTAGTCAAGCAGGTGTTGGGCAAAGAATTTTTCGCCCCACTGCCAGGGCAGCAGCAGGTCTTTGGTAAAAAAAGAGGCGCAGACCATCCGCACACGGTTGTGCATCCGGCCTGTTGCAAGCAGTTGGCGTATCCCCGCATCGATGATGGGCACCCCGGTTCTGCTTTCGCAGAATGCCTCAAACCTCTCCTGATCTTCGATACCGTTGAAAGGATATCGGTGGTTCTTCCACGCAAGTTCCGGGAAATGGTAGAGCAGGCAGGCGTAGAAGTCACGAAATACCAGCTGCCTGAAAAAAGGTTCGGTATCGATACCGCGCTTTTTCTGCTCTGCCAGGAAACGTAGCAACTCCCTGATCCCCAGCATGCCAAAACGCAGTTCCGGCGAGAGGTTGGAGGTGGCATCCAGTGCGGGGTAGTCCCTCTCTTTGGCATAGGCCGGGAGTTTCTTTTCCAATGCTGAGAGTTTCAGCTCAAGGCTTGTGATCTCCGGCTTGTTTTCATTAAAACCCAGTGATTGCAATGTAAGGGGCAATGCTCTTTCGGTACTCTCTTTGATCTCGGTGATCTCCTCATAGTGCGCGGCCAGGAGTGTTTGCTTCCCGGGTGTGTAGTGGCGGAGGTGTGCTTTGTCAAAAAGTGATCTGGCCCTGTTGTAGAAGGGGGTGAAGACCAGATAGGGTGTCCCGTCATCCTTCACGACTTCCTCCGGTTTGAAGATATAGGTATCATGCAGGGCGTTGAAAGGGAGGATCATTGAAACTTTGGTATCCCGCGCTTTTGCATAGCTGTCATAGTCCCCGCTTGCTGCCACTTCATCAAAGCCCTCTCTCTCCAGAAGCTTAAATATCTCCACCGGATCGCCGTAAAAGATCTTGAGATCCAGCCCAAGCGATTGAAGGGAGCTTTTAAGCCTTATGACCTGCTCGAAGATATAGGTGACTCTGCGGTCATCTTTGGGTAGCTTATTTAAAATATTGGTATCGAAGATAAAGATCGGCAGTACCTCCCCCTCCAAAGAGAGCAGGGGGTTGTCCGTGACCCTGAGATCCCGCCTGAACCAGAGTATCCGTCTCATTTCCCGCTTCTTATATCTGACCGGAGTGCCAGTTCTTTGGGATAGGGGTGAAGGAACTTCTGCCCCAGCAGGTAGGAGATCTGATACTCCTTTGCCAGCATATCCAGGGTGCTCAGAGGCGTGATGAGGGGAACGATTTTATTCGCATAATCCTCTATCTGTTCATGGAGGGTTCTCTTCTCCACTTCGCTGAGATGCTTTTTCAAAAAGCCTGCCATATGCTCCAGCACATTGCGGGTTTTCCCGATGGAGCTTTTGTGAGCAATGGTCTCCTTGAAGCGTGTCTCATAGGCAGCTAGCAACACGTCAAAGGTATCCCCGTGTTGGTTTGCAACGATATTGCCAAGTTCTCTGTAGCTTTGGTCATCTTTTGACTGGAGCATGAACTTGTAGCTTTGGTGGAATGCTACCAGATCTTTCATTGCCGGGTGAGAGGCTTTGAAAGTTTCAAAATCATCGTAGGCAAAGAGCTGCATGACAAAGTTCTCCCGAAGCCAGGGATCCTGCAGCCGTCCCTCCTCTTCTATCGGCAGGAGGGGAAACCTTTTTTGACACATCTGTGCAAAGATACCGCTCCCTTTTTTCTCCGCATAGCCGTTGGCCCTGTAGAGTACGGTACTTCCCAGGCCGCAGCTCGGTGACTTGGACTTGAGGATGATCCCGCCCAGGGGCTGCTGCACGATCTTCTCCAGTTCCTCTTTCGAGGTTTGTGTCAGCACATCGGTCACATCCTCTGAGTTTTTGTTCTTCTGTACGATGATACCCTCAGAGGTATTGACCAGCCGGATGGAGTCCCTGGGGGTTCCGAAGGCAAGATGCTCGGGGCAGAAAGAGACAAACTCCGCATACCTGCCCAGCATATCGGTGATAAAATCATCACGCTTGTGTCCGCCGTTGTGGCGTATCTCCTCTCCCAGCAGACATCCCGATACTGCAATCTTCATGGAAACTCCTTTTGATATATTATATTGAAAATATAAGAGGATTCGTAGTGGTGGTTTGTCGGTTTGTAAGATTCTGTTAAGATGGTTTTATCTTGCGGTACAGGGTTACCAGATCTTCCACCAGGGAAGTTTTTGAAGCCCTACCAACGGTATCTTTGCCGGATCGATATGCGAGGCGTCACTGTATCCCTCCATCCGGTAGCCCAGATATTCCTTGAATGCCGCATCTCCCAGATCGAGAGGATGAAAGTTGAAAGGGGAGCAGTTTTCCTCCTGGGGATTCTCGAAAAGCGGGTGTCCCTCCGACCAGTGAAGCGCTTCAAAGGGCTGTCTGGGGCCGATATCCTCAAGGAGTTTTCCCTCCTCTCCCGAGATGCTTAAGGATCTTACGAGTGTACCGTTTTCCCATATCGCATAGGCAAACCATTCAGCGGCACGGTGCATGGCAAAGAGATAGAGCGTGTTTCCCAGTTCAGGATTGAGAAATGATCGGGAAAGACGGGAAGGGTAGTCTATGGCAATGGCAGGGGTAGAAACGACTGTCATGCCCGGAAAAGAACCGATATAGAGTTGATTTTTATAGGGGTTTGTAAAACGCAAATTACCATCTTCTATCGGTGTAAATTTTTTAGAGGGGAAAAGCTTACGGGCAAGATCGGTAGAGGCTTCCCGGTCAAGTTCCGGTTGTGATTTTAAGATCTCTTTTGCATTTCCCTCAGAATATACCAGTATAGATCTTTTTGCAGCCATCTTTTCCCCTCAACTTTGTTTCTGATCGTTTATGATTCTTTTAAGGATACTATATAATACGTAAAAAGTAAAGTATTATTACGTCAAAATGTGCTATTTGCCGTATATCACTTCCTTAAAGAGTCGGTAAAAACACCATTGACCCCCCAACTGAAGAGTTCCTGTTGTCGTGCGGGATCATTGACGGTATAGACATTCACAAAAAATCCTGCATCTCTTAAACGCGTTACGATACCCCGGGTCGTGATCTTCTCTTCAGGGTGGTAGGCATCCGCCTGCAGGCTCTGAAGATAGGGGATGAGGTCCTTTGGGTGTCTGTGTGCCTGCAGGGCAGCTGTGGGGATGGTCGGAGCATATCTTTTGCAGAGGGGAAGATAGCTGTGGTAGAAAGAGGACAGCAGGACAAGATCTTCTGTCTGTGTCCTTTGGATAAGCGTGATGATCTTCTCAACGACCACTTCATCAGCAAAAACACGTGAGCTATCTTTGATCTCGATATTCAAAAAGAGCTGTGCCTCTTTGGTAAAAGTGAGCGCCTTCTCCAGGGTAAGGAGCGGTGCATAGTGGCCGTCGAACCAGCTGCCGAAGTCCAGCTGCTCAAGCTCCTGCAGTGTAAGGTCAGCGACTCTCCAGGGGGCACGATCTTCAAAGGCCTTGATCTTTGAGATATTGCTGGTCTTACCCACTTTATCATCATGGATGATAACCGGTACAAGATCCTTCGTCAGCTGCACATCGATCTCTGCGAAGTCGCATCTGCCGACAGAGGAGACAAGGGCACCCAGGGTGTTTTCCGCTTTTCTTGCGCGGTCGCCTCTGTGGGCTGCGATAAGGTTCGGTTTTTTGAAGAGTTCCAGAAAGTTCATAATCTCTATTTTATCCAAAATAGGTCATGATGTAACTATGAAAAAGAGAAGCATCTATGCATGGGCACTATATGACTGGGCCAACTCCGCTTATGTCACTACGGTCATCGCCGGTTTTTTCCCATTGTTTTCAAAGGGTACTTCAGCGCCCATGCCGATGCCACTGTCAGTACGGCACAGCTGGGTTTTGCAAACTCGATATCAAGCCTTATCATCGTGCTTATCGCTCCCTTGCTCGGTGCGATCGCAGATGTGGGGGGATTGAAAAAGCGGTTTCTGTTTCTCTTCTCCTATCTGGGGATATTGATGAGTGTCGCACTGACGTTTGTCGGTGAGGGGGCATGGGAAGCGGCACTCTTTATCTATATACTCGGCAATCTGGGGTTTATGGGCTCCAACATCTTCTATGACTCGCTTCTGCCTGCGGTAGCTAGAGAAAAAATGTTTGATGCTGTCTCCGGGCTCGGCTTTGCACTGGGATATCTGGGCGGTGGTGTGCTTTTTGCCCTCAATGTCTGGATCGTTATGGATCCTGCATGGTTTGGTCTGGAGAGTACCATCGCTGCGGTCAAGGTGTCGTTTTTTTCTGTCGCAGTATGGTGGGCGCTCTTTTCCCTGCCGCTCTTTTTCTTTGTGAAGGAGAAGAGACCGCAGAGAGAGGCAGGTACAACCCGGCTCATTATAGAGGGATATCAGAGAGTGAGAGGAACACTCAAACGGGTTGCACAGTTTAAAGGACTGGTCTATTTTCTGCTTGCCTATTGGTTCTATATCGACGGCGTGGATACGATCATCCGTATGGCAGTGGATTATGGCATGGCGATCGGGTTTGAACCCAAAAGCCTGATCTTCTCACTGCTGATCGTGCAGTTTGTCGGTTTCCCGGCCACGCTTCTTTTTGCCAAACTGGCCCAGAAGTGGGAGACGAAAAAAGCGATTCTTTTAGGGATAGGTATCTATCTTCTGATCACGCTTTGGGCAGGTGTGATGGAGGAGGTGCATGAGTTTTACCTCTTGGCGGTGATGATCGCACTGGTACAGGGCGGTCTGCAGGCTTTGAGCCGCTCCTACTATGCGAGGATGGTCCCCGATGCCTATGCAGCGGAGTTTTTCGGGTTTTACAATTTTTTGGGAAAGACTGCTGCGATCCTGGGCCCGTTTCTTATCGGTACGGTTGCCCTGCTTACAGAGAGTTCACGGGCAGGGATTATCTCGGTTATGCTCTTTTTTATCATTGGCGGGATCCTGCTGCTTAGAGTGGATGAGAAGGAGGCAGCGAAAGAGGTAAAGTCCGCACTTCCCTGATCAGCCGTGAAGGGGATGCCGACGCATCTCTGTCTCTATCGCCTCTTTGACCCTCTCCGTCAGTTCATCATAACTAAGCCCTTCGGGATAGATCGGTTCAAGGTGCTTGACGACCACGGGCGAGGGCCTGGGGAAAAGCCTGCCTGCAGGCAGGGACTCGAAGGTCCCGTCCAGAACGGTAGGGACGACAGGGATATTCAGCTCTACGGAGAGTATTGCAAAGAACTTTTTGAACTCCAAAAGCTCTCTGTCGCGTGATCTTGCTCCTTCGGGAAATACCACAAGATTTTGCCCCTTTTTGAGAGGGACGGCACTTTTCTGCACGGAGGCTTTCAGGTCTTTGTTGACATTGATCAGAATGGTTTGGGAGTTCCGTATGATCGGACTCATGATCTTTGTACCGAAGACCATCTCAAAAGCCAGGAAGAATGTTCTCTTCAACACGCTGTAGGGGAGGGCGGCTGCGAGGATAAAGCCGTCGAGCATGCTCTGATGGCTGGGTGAGATGATGCACGGCGCTTTGGGGATATTCTCATCACCCGATATCCTGAGTGAAAAGTAGAGTCTGTAGAGGGGTAAAAAAAGTGTTGGGTCTGGTAAACTTTAAGATACCTTTTGGTTTTTAAAGTTTACCAGACCCTTGTCAAAATGACAACTATGTTATCTATTTAGTGATGTAGGGGATTTCAAAATCCTTCTAGAGACGTAGCTTTAAAAGGTATCCCAAGATGTATCCTTTTATTTTATAAGATGTTATGTTTTAGTGATTTGTGTTTATTTTTTGCGCTGAGAGCGTTATTTGTGGGTGGTGGGTCCTCAGGGACTCGAACCCTGGACCACTCGGTTATGAGCCGAGTGCTCTAACCAGCTGAGCTAAAGACCCTTGGTTAGTGAAAATCTTTGTGTTGCATTATGATTTTCGAGTCAGAATTATAGCGACTGTAGTCTTTAAATGCAATTAAGTTTTGAAGAATTCCGAAAATAACCGTAAAGATGATAAAAGAGGTCCCTCCGTGGCTGAACATGGGGAGCGGAAGTCCCACGACAGGGGCAAGTCCGATGATCATATAGATGTTTACTCCCATGTAGACAAATATCAAAAATGCCAGTCCCGAGGCAAAGGTTTTGATGAGGTAATCCTTGGCGTATTTGGCCGAGATATAGAGCAGGTTGAAGATGAGCAGGATATAGAGTCCGATGACAGTCATCATCCCCTTAAACCCCAGGCGTTCGCCGAGATAGGCGAAGATAAAGTCAGTCGAGGCAACGGGCAGGAAATCAAGCTGGGTCTGGGTCGCTTCGTCTTTGGGTTTCCCTTCGATTCCCCCCGATCCGATGGCGATGAGCGCCTGTCTTACCTGGTAGCTCGGCTTGTTGAGAGCATCTTCGATACGTTTTTTCTGGTAGGGTTTCAGGCCGTACTGGTAGACAACAGGGGCACTGAAGCCTGCGATGATGAAGATCGTGAACCAGATCTTCCAGTTGATCCCGATGACAAAGAGGATGCCATATCCCGTGATCAGCAGTACAAGCGCGGTACCGAGATCGGGTTCTTTTGCGATCAACACGAAGGGGATGATGATCAGGAGCGAAAGGAGCAGAAACTTCCAGAGGCCATACCCCTTTTCCGGCGGCGGTGTTTTGTGGATCAGGTAAGCCAGTGTCATCATCACCGATACCTTGATGAACTCCGAAGGCTGTATCGTGATACCGATCCCCGGTATCTCTATCCATCGCTGTGCACCGAGTATCGTCTTCCCTACAAGCTCTACGGCGATAAGAAGACCCAGGTTTGCGATATAGAATAGCGGGGCGAACCACCACATGATCTGCCTCCAGGGGATAAAGACCGTCACAAGAAAAGCGATGCCCGCGATGGCATAGTAGATCATCTGCTTGGTAAAGAGGTAGGGGTTGATCTCGTTGACAAGGTAGGAGGAGATGAAAAGCAGCGGAATGATCTGGAGGATCAACAGATAGTTGAAATGCTTAAAGATACGTTTGTCAAAATCAAACCAATGCTCCATGCCATGCCTTCATTTTTTGGGTATTATATCAAAAAATGTTAGAGGTAAAAGATGGCCGGGTTTTACCGTTCGGGATTGCTGGAAAAATGTGAAGGGTGTTTTCATGCTGTCACAACAAAAGAGAGTGCATCTTTACGTCATGGATCGTTGGCGCTGCATACCGGGGAACCGGCGGAAGAGGTGGTCAAGAACAGGCGGGAGGTTGCCGGGAGGCTGGGGATCGGGCAGCAGGCGTATTTTGTCGTAGCGGAGCAGACCCATAGCGACAATATCACGATCATCGAAAGTAGGGAAAGCAGAGGATGGCATACCGCCGAAGATGCGGTAGCCAACTGCGACGCGATGATCACCGATCAAAAGGGGGTGGTGCTCACGATCCTGACCGCTGATTGTGTTCCGGTACTCCTTTATGATACGAAAAAGAAGATCGTGGCTGCGATCCATGCGGGATGGAAGGGTACAAAAGCCAATATTACCGGGAAAACGGTGCAGAAGATGGTCAATACTTTCGGCTCGGATCCCAAAGATATTGTCGCTTTCATCGCACCCTCGATCGGAAGATGCTGTTATGAGGTGGGGGAGGATGTGGCACACCATTTCAAGGATAAAGAGGTGTTCGATCCGGTAGGGGAGAAATATATGCTGGATCTGCCGCTGGTCAACCAAAAGCAGCTATTGGATGCGGGATTAAATACTGAGAATATCGAGATGAGTCATGAGTGTACCTCATGCAAGGCGGATAAATATTTTTCCTACAGGAAAGAGCAGGGATGCAGCGGCAGGTTTATGAGTATGATAGGACTCCGTTGATGCACTAGGCATCAACTCTGAGGTCCTCATGCGCTTCCAGCTCCATCACTTGCCATGGAAGCCCTTGTGTCATCAGCTCTT
Source organism: Campylobacterales bacterium (assembly GCA_014763885.1). GTDB lineage: Bacteria > Campylobacterota > Campylobacteria > Campylobacterales > Sulfurovaceae > Sulfurovum. The sequence continues at coordinate 130,332 of JACXUO010000003.1, read as the reverse complement.
CCATGAATGGATCCGGGTCCATCTCTTCCATGTTGAAGACACCCGTTCCCTGCCATACACCTTCAAGCATCAGTTTTGCACCGATCATTGCCGGAACACCTGTCGTGTAGCTTACACCCTGGCTCATCACTTCGGCATAGCACTCTTCATGGTCTTTGATCTGGTAGATATAGATCGTTCTTGGCTTCCCGTCTTTGATCCCTTTTGCAAAGATACCGATATTGGTCTTCCCTTTGGTACGCGGACCCAGGCTTGCCGGGTCAGGAAGCAGTGTCTTGAGGAACTCGATAGGAACGATCTGCTGCCCTTTGTGCTCTACTGGTTCGATACCGAGCATACCGACATTCTGAAGCACTTCCATATGTTTGAGGTAGCTTGCACCGAATGTCATAAAGAATCTGATACGCTTCAAACCCTTGATATGTTTGACCAGTGACTCCATCTCTTCATGGTAGAGGAGGTAGCTGTCTTTCGGACCGACTTCCGGATAGTCCCATACCTGCATGATCGCCATCGGCTCGGTCTCGATCCATTTTCCATCCTCCCAGTATCTTCCTTTTGCACTCACTTCACGAAGGTTGATCTCCGGGTTGAAGTTGGTCGCGAACGGATAGCCGTGATCTCCCGCATTGCAGTCAAGGATATCGATCGTATGGATCTCATCGAAGTAGTGCTTTTGCGCATAGGCACAGAAGACATTGGTCGCACCCGGGTCAAAACCGCTTCCGAGCAGCCCCATGATATCCGCTTTCTTGAACTGCTCATCTCTCGCCCACTGCTCTTTGTACTCGAACTTCGCCTCATCGGGATGCTCATAGTTTGCCGTATCAAGATAGTCGACTCCGCACTGTGTACATGCATCCATAATGGTCAGATCCTGGTAGGGCAGTGCCACGTTGATCACGATATCCGCATCGGTCTTCATGATAAGCGCAACCAGCTCTTCTACGCTGTCCGCATCGACTTTTGCCGTGGCGATCTCCACGCCTGTTTTTTCTTTGACATTGGCTGCAATCTCATCACATTTGCTGAGTGTACGGCTTGCCAGTGTGATATTTCCGAAAGTCTCGGCATTCATCGCACATTTGAACGCAACGACATTCCCGACACCACCTGCACCGATAATAAGGGTATTTGTAGACATGGAAACTCCTAAGATTAAGTATGTAATTCTATCACAAATAGAAGTGATTTACGATGTAACTGAGCACAAAAAGCATGGGAATGAAGAGCAGGGTGCTGATCATGATCAGTGAAGTGACCTCTTTGGGACGGCAGTCATAGAGTGAAGCGAGGTTGATGTTTGCCACTGCCAGAGGTACCATCATCTCCATCAATATGACCCCCTGAACAAAGAGCGGGAGTGAAGTGAAGCTGAGTATGATGGCACTAAAGAGCGGTACCAGGATAAACTTCTGAGAGAGCGTACCGAGCATCAAGAGCGGGCGGAGCTCCCTGAGCCTGATCCCCTGCAGAAATGTCCCCAGCAGGAAAAGCTGCAGTACGATCCCCCCGTAGGCACCCATCTTGAAAAACTCTACGATCTGGGGAGTGAGGGGGATCTCGTAGACATTGATCCCGATCGCTACCACAGAGGCCGGGATGATCGGGATTTTCACAATATTCAGAAGCGACGCTTTGATACTGAAGGAACCGCGGGAGTAGATATAGACCCCGATGATATAGACCACAAAGACATTGGCAATGTTGATCAGGGTCGTGTAGATGACGCTGGCTTCACCAAAGAGGGCAATTCCCAAAGGGATACCGATATTCCCCGTGTTTCCGACAAACCCCGCAATGGAGAAGATCGAACGCTCCTTGGGATCGCTGAAGATGATCTTTCCTAGCGCGATCGTCGGCAGCAGCAGCAAAAAGATGATCCCCAGATAGACCAGCGGTGTATAGATATGGGCAAGTTCCAGCTTGGCGGTGCTGAACCCCCATACGGTGACAAAGGGCTGCAGAAAATAGACAGAAAAAAGTGTCAGTGTCTTGGAGTTCATATCTTCTTTGAAGATGCGCTTGGCGGTGTATCCGAGGGCGATAAAGACATAGACAAAAAGAATGCTCATAAGTGTATCGATCATGAGTGGGATTATAACATTAACCAATTTTAGATATGATTTTATCCATAGAATTATAAGGGTTTTAGATGGATTTTTCTTCTTTGGAGACGTGGGGATACCTGGCGGTAGCGTTTTTTTCGTTTGGGGGTTCGCTTTTTATCGTAGCGGCTGCCGGCGTCTTCTCTTTTATGGGAAACATGGATCTCACCACGGCACTGGTCATCGCGATGCTCTCCAACTTTATGGGAGACAACTTCCTTTTCTATCTGGGGAAGTACCAGAAAAATCAGATTAAACCCTACTATGCCAAACACAAGCGAAAGATTGCACTGGCTACGCTGATCATGCGAAAATACGGCCCGTTTGCCGTCTTTATCCAGAAGTTCATCTACGGGGTAAAGACCCTGGTACCGATCTCCATGGCTTTGGCGAAGTATGATTTCAAAAAGTTTGTCTTCTTTAACATCTTTGCCTCGATCGTATTTGTCTTGACGATCGGGCTGAGTGCCTACTATGCCAGCGAATCGATCATCGCATTTTTCGGCTATATCCAGAAAAACCCATGGATCGCTCCAGTGATACTCTTTACGATCATCGGACTCATCTGGTTTACTTTGGAGAACATGACGAAGAGGCGATAGCGTTCAGTGATTCGTGATTCGTTTTGAGTGTTGAGTTTTGAGTTTTGAGTTTTGAGTTTTGAGTTTTTCCGGATGAAAAATACATAAGTGTCGGGGTGAGGAGCCCCCGACCTACTACATGGTTAAGGGAGAAAAGCGTCAGCGTTTTAAACGCTAAACGCGTTATTTTCTTTTGCTCTCTACGAACTTTTTGATACGGCTGATACCTTCACGGATCGTTTCGATATCTGTAGCAAATGAGAATCTGAAGTATCCCTCTGCACCAAATCCTATCCCCGGTACTACCGCGACACCTGTCTCCTGAAGCATCTCTTTACAAAACTCTATAGAGTCATTTGAGATCTCCTTGGTGTTCACAAAGAGGTAGAATGCACCGTCAGGTTTGAGTACGCTCAGGCCGTCGATCTCATTGAAGAGTTTTACCGCTTCAGCAGCTCTTGCATCAAATGCCTGTCTCATCTCTTCGATCTCTGCATCAACCTCGCCGTTGAGTGCAACGATCGCTGCTTTTTGGGTGATAGAGTTGATGTTTGATGTGCTCTGGCTTTGAAGGTTGTTCATCGCAGCGATCAACGCTTTATTTGGAGAGGCTAGGTATCCGAAACGCCATCCTGTCATCGCTACGGATTTGCTCAGGCCGTTGATTGTTACCGTTCTTTGGTACATATCTTCAGAGATGCTCGCAGTCGCTACAAAGTCAATGCCGTAAACCAGCTTCTCATACATCTCGTCACTTGCAACGAGGATATCCGTACCTTTCAATACCTCGGCAAGTGACTCCAGCTCCTCTTTGGAGTATACGGAACCTGTAGGATTTGAAGGGGAGGTGAGTACGATCATTTTCGTTTTGGGTGTGATCGCATTTTTGAGTTGCTCGGCTGTGATCTTGAATCCGCTTTTCTCATCGGTTTCTATAATGACAGGTTTCCCCTCTGAGTAGATCACCAGTTCAGGGTAGGTTACCCAGTAAGGTGCAGGAATGATCACTTCATCACCCGGATTGATGACAGCCTGAAAAAGATTGAAAAGTGACTGTTTCGCACCATTGCTTACGATGATGTCCGAAGGTGCATACTCCAACCCGTTCTCTCTCTTGAGTTTTCCTGCTACTGCTTTGAGTAGTTCCGGGATACCCGGTACGGCAGTATATTGCGTAAAGCCATCATTGATAGCTTTGATAGCCTCGTCTTTGATCTTTTGCGGTGTACCGAAATCCGGTTCACCTGCAGAAAATGAGAGGACATCCTTTCCCTCTGCTTTAAGATCTCTTGCCAGTGAAGAGATAGCAATCGTCAATGATGGTGATAGTGATTGTATGCGATCTGATAGCATTATAACCCTTGTAAATAATAAAAATTAGAAAATCCAACAATTATAGCAGAATAAGCGTAAAAATATTTTGATAAGCGCAGAAGAAAAAGAGGGGAGGGAGCGGATTGTTTCTTATCGCTCCACGATCAATCCATACTGTGGATGAAATTGTCGTAGTCTATCTCCAGATCATGGTCTTTCTGTCTGATGTCTTTGCTTTCGCCGCTCTCAATCGCTTCTTCAAGGATCTCAATACGTTTGAGAAGGTATTTGAAGATCTCTTTATTGATATCCGGCATGGCATCATGGCTCAGTTTGGCTGCGGATTTTTCATACTGGAGTACGCGCGCGGGGATACCGACCGCGGTGGTTTTCGGGGGGACATTTTTAATGACCACGGAGTTCGCACCGATTTTTGCATCATCCCCTATCGTGATATTCCCCAGTACCTTCGCACCTGCGCCGATGACCACATTGTTCCCGACTGTGGGGTGCCGTTTTCCCTTGGTGAGGCTTACTCCGCCCAGTGTCACCTGCTGGTAGATCACTACATCATCGCCGACGATCGCGGTCTCTCCGATGACGACACCTACACCGTGGTCGATGAAGACTCTGCGCCCGATCTGTGCGGCGGGATGGATATCGACGGTAGTGAGGAACTGTCCGATCGCCGAGATAAAGCGCGGCAGAAAACGCAACCCTTTCTTGTAAAACCAGTGCGCGATCCGGTGAAAAAGCAGCGCCCAGAGCCCGGGGTAGTTAAAAAAGAGTTCGAAGGTGGAGTGCAGGGCAGGGTCATTTTGTTTGACATTGGTAAAATCTTCTTTGATCAGGCTAAAAGGGTTCAACGTCTCTCCTAAACTTTCATATCCGGCGATCTCAGTTTGACTCCTCGATCGCTTGTATGGTCTTAAGATAGCTATTTTCACTTAAATGCAGGTAAAGTTTGCCCAAAAGTTCGCGTTTCTCGTCCAAAGTGAGTTTTTCTGAAAGCTCAATATGCTGTTTGAGCGTTTTGTCGATCAGATTGGTATCATAATCCATATCATCCAGTACATCCATCAGGTTCTGTGCTTCGATCAGACCATCGATTTTGTAGTTTCCTGATTCATCGAAGTTGATCAGACACTCTGTCGGATGCGTAAAGAGGTTGTGCTGCATTCCCAGCACTTCCTGATAGGCACCTGTCAGGAAGAAGCCGAGAAAATACTCCTCTTTATCCAGGTCGATATCATGCAGGTAGAGCGGATAGTCACGGTTGAACTCTATCTCTCCGTCACTGTCACAGGTGATATCCCAGATACTTGCCGGATTGGTCGGTATTTTATCAAGATGCGTGAGCGGCATGATAGGAAACTCCTGCTCAAGCCCCCAGAAATCAGGAAGCGACTGAAAGATCGAGAAATTCACCAGATACTTCTCCTGGATACGGTCCTGAAGCTGTTTGAGCTCGTCGGTATCTTCGCTTTTGAGGAGTGCGATGGCTTTTTTCACGATCAGGTTTACCAGCGTTTCCGTGTTGGAGCGGTCCTCCAGATCGATATACCCAAGATCGAAGAGTGTCAGCAGACTCTCCATATGATCCAGCGCATCGTGAAGATACTCTCTGGCATTCGTACGGCTCATCGTATTGTAGAGGTCGTGCAGCTCCTGGATCAAAGGCGGGTTCTCCGATTTGAGTCTGAGACACTTCTCGTGATACTCCTGGCTGAAGAGCTCAAGTACAGGCGCAACCAGCACAGAGTGGGAGGCAGCGATATAGCGTCCTGATTCGGTAAAGATATTCGGCTGCGGTACGTTTTTGTTTTTTGCGATCTCCTGCATCAGGTAGATGACGTCGTTTGCGAATTCATTGAGCGAGTAGTTACGCTCTTTGTCATGGGCATGCTGGGAGTACTCTACCGCAAGACCGCCGCCGATATTGATCGCGTTCAGGTTGTCGGCACCGCGTTTTTTCAGCTCTGCGTAGATGTTCCCCGCTTCACGCAACGCCTTTTTGAGCGGAGCGATATCTCCCATCTGAGAGCCGATATGAAAATGGATCATCCGGAGCGCTTCAAGCAGGTTATGTTTCTTCAGCAGCTCATAGGCTTCGATCAGCTCAGTCGAGGTGAGTCCAAACTTTGAGTTGTACCCGCCGCTTTTTGCCCAGATACCGATGCCTGAGCTGTGCAGACGGATACGCACACCGATATTCGGCATGATAGGGGTTTCGGACTCATCGTTAAACTCTCTGTTGACTTGGATAATACTTTCAAGTTCGTCAAGCCCCTCGATGGTGATCGTGATATTGTGCCCCATCTTTGCCGCGATAAAACACATAGAGATCATCTCTTTGTCTTTAAAGCCGTTGATCGTGATCGGTGCACCCAGAGGGGTTTTGCTCATCGCGATCACCAGCTCGGCTTTACTTCCGGCCTCCAGCCCGTAGTTGTACTCTTTGGAGACATCCATCAAGGCATGGACAAAGTTGGGAAACTGGTTGACCTTAAGCGGGAAGACTGCATTGAAAGTCCCCTGGTAATCAAAGGTTTCTCTCGCGGCGTTGAAGGTTTCAAACAGCGTAGAGATCTGTTTTTTGATAATGTGAGGGAAACGTAGAAGCAAAGGCCCCTTGTACCCCTGGTTGCGGATCTGTTTCGTGATCTCGTAGAGTGAGGGCTCAAGCCCGTAATTGATGTTGATCGTATCATCTCTGATGATAAAATTGTTGTCACTCCAGACATCTAAGCCAAAATCTTTCATGCGCTACTCTCTTAATTATAATGGGTATTATACCTAAACTTAATCGAATCTTACCTATAATTAACATATGATAAACAAATATCTCAGTCTAGAAAAGAACCAGAATCGACTTACGTTGAAGGCAGAAGGTGAGTGGACACTCTTGAGTGTGCCTGAGATAGAGCGTATTTTAGAACAGATCACTTATGAGCTGCCGATTACCTGGGATGTTTCGGCTGTAAGTGAGTTTGATTCGGCCGGTGTACTTCTTTTTTCAGAATATTTCAAAGCGTTTTCGGAACATACTCCGGTGGAGGTTGTCGGTTACAGCGAGAATCAAAAAGAGATGTATGACCTTCTTAAAGAAGAAGAGCATGTCGTGATCGAACCTCCCAAAGAGGACAGTATCCTTGAGACATTGGGGAAAAATACAGTAAATTTTCTCATCGATACCAAAGAGTTTATCGAATTCTTCGGCCATGTCTTTTATACACTTTTCCTTACCCTGATGAACCCCAAAGAGTTGCGTATCAAAGAGGTCGTCTACCATATCCATAAAGCGGGTTTCAATGCATTGATTATTATCGCTTTGACCTCGTTCCTGGTAGGGATGGTGATCGCCTACCAGGGGGCAGTCCAGCTGGCAAAGTTCGGTGCGGATATCTTTATAGTGGATACGGTAGCGATCTCCATTACGCGTGAACTCGGCCCTATGATCACGGCAATCGTCATCGCCGGACGCAGCGGGTCGTCCTATACCGCCGAGATCGGTGCGATGAAGATCACCGAGGAGATTGCCGCGATGCGGACGATGGGATTTGATCCCTATGCCTTTTTGGTGCTGCCCCGTATCATCGCGATGATGGTGGCATTGCCCCTCTTGATCTTTTTTTCCGATATCGTAGGTATATTCGGAGGGATGGTCGCTTCGGGGATGCAGCTTGGTATTTCAATGACACAGTTTATCGACCGACTCTATGAGGTACTGGAGGTAAAACACTATATCCTGGGGATGATCAAAGGGCCTGTATTTGCCTTCCTTATCGCTTCTGTCGGTGCTTTCAGGGGATTCCAGGTATCTCACAATACGGAAAGTATCGGGCTGCATACCACGGCATCTGTGGTCAACGGTATCTTCCTTGTGATCGCTTTTGATGCGCTCTTCTCGGTTATCTATACGGAGCTGGATCTATGACAAGAATTATAAGCGTTAAAACGCAATGCAATAAATCACTAAATGATTTGTGTGAAATTCAGTATAGTGAGGCACTTTTAAGACTAAAGTCTAATGCAATACTTTCACTAAATGAAAGGATGTGAAATGCCGAATCATAAAACGGTGATCGAAGCAGGAGGTATCGTCACACGGTTTGGTGAACGGACGATCCATGACGGCGTGAATCTGCATATCGAAGAGAACGAGATCTACGCGATACTCGGAGAGAGTGGATCGGGCAAATCAGTGCTGATGAAAGAGATGATCATGCTGCTTGAACCGACGGCGGGGGAGATCACTGTACTGGGTAAAAATCTCAAACATATAGGGTTTAAAGAGGCCCAGGCACTCAGGAGGGACTGGGGGGTGCTTTTTCAGTTCGGTGCCCTTTTCTCTTCTCTGAGCGTGGCAGAAAATATCGAGGTACAGCTCAAAGAGTATACAAAGATCTCGAAAAAACTGCGTGACAGCCTGGTGGCATCCAAGCTTAAGATGGTGGGACTTGATCCGCAGGTAGGGAGCCTTTACCCTTCCCAGCTGAGCGGAGGGATGATCAAGCGTGCCGCACTCGCCAGAGCGCTTGCAATGGAGCCGAAACTCTTATTTCTTGATGAGCCCACCTCGGGGCTTGATCCTATCGGGGCACGCAACTTTGACAAACTGATCGTTGATCTGCGTGATCTGCTGGGGATCACCGTAGTGATGATCACACACGATCTGGAGAGTATCTTCAGTATCGTAGACAGGATGGCGATTTTGGCGGACAAGAAGGTGGTTGCAGAGGGAAATATAGAAAATGTGTTACAATCTCACCATCCATTTGTTGAAGATTTTTTTAAGAATGAATATACCAAAGAGAGATTTGAAAAGGTGAAGAATGTATAGCAGAGTCAATTACCTGGTGGTCGGTATCTTTGTTGTGATCTTTGGTATCGGGCTTGTCTGGTTTGCTTTCTGGCTTGGCAAATACGATATCGATGATCAGTACCATACCTATAAACTGGAGATCAGCGAATCGGTTTCCGGGCTCTCCATAAACTCCGATGTGATGCTGAGAGGTGTCGATATCGGCCGGGTCAGTGATATCCGTATCAATCCGGAAAATATTGAACTCACTGAAGTCTATGTCAATATCCGTCAGAATGTCCCTATCAAAGAGGATATGGTGGCAACCACAAAGATGTTCGGTATCACAGGCCTGCTCTCTATCGAGATAGAAGGGGGGACCAATGCGGCAAAAACGCTTGTGCCGACTGATGAATATATCCCTACGATCAAAACCAAAACTTCTTTGGTAACAAACCTGAGCAGAAGTGTAGAATCCCTCTCCCAAAAGCTTGATGCCCTGCTCGAACAGGGACAGAAAGTGGTCTCGGATAAAAATATCAATACCGTAGAGAATATCCTTGAGAATGTCGAGGTGATCACGAAGAACGGTGAAGAGGTAGAAAAGAGGGTGATAAGCTCCCTGGAAGAACTAGATGCGGCCATCAAAGAGTTCAGGGCGTCGATGCAGAGAGTTTCAACCAACTTTGAAGGTGCGACCAAAGACCTCAATGCGGTCAAGAAAGTAATCGTTCCGACGATAGAGAATTTCAACCGTGTCACGTTGAAGGTTGAGCAGAGCCTGGATCGCGGCGACTATAATATGAAAAAGATACTTGAACCGCTGATTGTGGATATGCAGATACTCTCCTCGCAGATGAGTGACCTTGCAGGAGAGCTTGAAGAGAGTCCAAGCGACCTGATTTTCAAATCAAGAACGCCTTTAAAAGGACCGGGAGAATAACGATGAAACATATTACGGGAGCACTGCTGGTGATCTTTCTGGCCGGGTGCGGCACGAAGATGACACCGCTGAAGAACTATACCCTGCAGACGCCAGAGGCGGACAAGCGTTACCAGGGGAGCTATCACTCCAAAACGATCAAGGTGATGCAGCCGCTGAGTCTCAAAGAGAAGATGAGTGACAAAATGTACTTTTCCTACTCGCCCGTGCAGCAGGGGGCCTATCTGAACTCGAAGTGGTCCAATGATCTTGGACAACTCCTGCAGGGGACAGTGATCTATACGCTTCAGAGCAGCGGTATGTTCAAAGGGGTCGTCTCCTATGCCTCCACCGCACAGGCTGACTACAGGCTGGAGAGTACGGTGTTTGACTTCTCCCACCATGTACGGGGCAATGCGTCAGATGCAGTTGTCTCACTCCAGTTCGACCTGGTTTCCACCCATACCGGAGAGTTGATCAAAAGCAAGCGCTTCAGCTATAGAGAAGCGACAAAAACAACAGATGCCCAAGGATATGTCGAGGCAAGCAACAGGGCAATTGAGCGGCTGAGCAACGATCTTCTTCTCTGGCTGCACACATTATAGTCCTCTACAAAAGTAAGATTGATCTTCTTGATCGATCGGATTGAAGCAGAGGAACCGGTTTTTTCTAAAAGAGATAAAAAAGCTCAAAAATAGGGCTTGAAATAGCGGTAGATACAAAGCTTTAAGCCTAAATCATCTATGATGAAAAGTTTAAAAAAATCATGGATGGGAAATATCCGTAAACGCAAGGAGGAACAATGAAAAAATTGGTTTTGATGACATCTGTTGCATCATTGATGGCACTGCAGCTGCATGCAGGTGGAGATATCGCTCCGGTTGAGCCGGCGGTAGAGATACCGGAAGTGCATGAGCACACAGAGAGTGACTTTTATGTGATTGTTAAGGGATTAAGAATCGCAGGAGATAAAGTAGCGCATGGCGAAGCGGTACTTGATGGTGACAGCGGATATGGATTCGGTATCGATCTTGGTTACAGACTTGGGCATGGGTTTGCAATAGAGTATGATTTCTCCTATGCTGAAAATACTGTGAGTGAATTGGAATACGGAGATGTTGTGGCTGAAGCGGATGCAACATACTATACCCATGCTATAGATCTTGTTTATACCTACGAATTGACAGAGACTCTGGGGCTCTTTGCAAAAGCAGGGTATGAGTATGAGATCGAAGAGATCGACGAGTATCATATCGATGCGGATGATAACGGATTTAACTATGGTGTAGGTATGGAAATAGCCGTGGATCACACATATAAAGTGGTTGCCGAGTATGAACACTCAACGATCGATGGACCGAGAGGAAACTCAATCTTTTTAGGTGTAATGTATAATTTCTAGAACACACTCAACTGATGCGAAACCTTTCGGGCTTCGTATCACCTCCTAGAGCGCATTGATATCAATGACCTGCTCTTCTTTACTCTCAAGATCTTTCAACCATACGGTTCCATTCTTCAGCTCATCTTCGCCGATAAGGACCGCATATCTTGGATTGGCTCTGTCCACCCCTTTCATATGGCTTTTAAACCCTTTTGAGCTGTACTCAACCGTCACTTTGTCCGTCAGACGTTTTTTCGTTGCAAGTTTGAGGAGTGCCGGGATGGCATCCGGAGTCATCGCACCCATATAGTACCCTTCCGGCTCACTTTCCGGCATCTTCACCAGCTCCATGATACGCTCGATACCCAGGGCAAACCCTACTGCAGGCGTCGGTTTCCCGTCCAGGAACTCTACCAGCCTGTCATAGCGTCCACCGCCGGCGATAGCACTTTGCGCACCGATCTCACTGCTGACAAACTCAAATGCTGTTTTGGAGTAGTAGTCCAATCCTCTTACGAGGTTGTCATTGACAGTGTATTTGATACCCTCCTGATCAAGCAGCTCTTTGAGCTTCCTGAAGTCCGGGTCACACGCTTCACAGAGATAGTCTTTCAGTTTGGGAGACTCCACAAGCAGCGCCTGGCATTTATCGTTTTTACAGTCAAGTACACGGATAGGGTTGGTGCCTATCCTGCGGTTGCAGTCCTCACAAAGCTCCTCTTTGATCTCAGTGAGCGAGCTGACAAGTGTCTCTCTGTATTTCGGCATACAGACCTTGCAGCCAAGCGAGTTGATCTGCAATTCATATCCGATACCCAGTGCATCAAAGATCTGTGCGATCATCGTGATGATCGTAAAATCCTCGTAGACGGAAGCTTCGCCGAAGCTCTCGCATCCAAACTGGTGAAACTCTCTGAGTCTTCCTTTCTGCGGCTTCTCATAACGGAACATCGGTCCGTAGTAGTAGAACTTCTGTTTTACCGGCTGTCGGTCAAGTTTGGCAGAGATAAAGGCACGTACGATACCGGCCGTACCTTCAGGACGCATACAGACATCGTTCTCGCCCTTGTCTGTGAACTGATACATCTCTTTACCGACGATATCAGAGCTCTCTCCTACTGATCTCTTAAAGAGTGCAGTCTCTTCAAGGATAGGGGTTTCGATATATCCATAGCCATAGCGTCTGGCAATGGTTGCAGCAGTATTTACGATATACTCAAAACGTTCACTCTCTTCAAAAGTGAGGTCTTTCATACCACGTAGCGGATTGATCATAGGGTTTCCTTCTATCCAGAAAGGTGGGCTGGCAAGCCCACCCTACGGTGTGTTTTATGTAGGATGGGCTTGCCAGCCCACCAATATTATGGATGTAATTATACCTTCAAGTAGGTTAGTATCGTTTGATGGATATTTTCTATCGTATCACGCGCATCGATAAAAAGGTGAGGAAGGCCCAGCTTGAGTACAGTCTGCTTCATATGCTCCTGTACGCTGAGCAGGTACTCCAGCCCCCGCTGTTCTATCCCGTCCAGGCTTTTGCCTCCCAGTCTCTCCTGCAGGGTCTGCATATCTGTAAGAAAAAGGATGACTTTATCAGGTAGATTTCCCTGCAGTGCGAACCTGTTCAGCATGACTAGCTCATCAAGTTCAAAATCACCATTGGCCAAAGCATAGCCAATCCCGGAGATAAACCCTCTATCTGAGATAACAAGTTTATCCTGGTTGGGTTGGATCACCTCTTCAAAATGTTCGGCACGGTCGGCCAAAAACAACAGAAGTTCGGCGCGTTTTGAGATGATCGTACTCTCCAGAAGTATCTCTCTTGCTTTGATCCCGAACGCTGTACCGCCGGGTTCTTTGGTCGTAATGATCTCAGGGTGTTTTTGTTTCAAAAGCTCCAGCTGCGTACTTTTCCCGCAGGTGTCGATCCCTTCAAAAAGTACTACCATCAGCGTTCACACTTGATCAGTTCCAAAGCTCTTGCAGGAACAAGGTGTTCCACCTTCCCGTCAAAGTTGAGAATCGTGCGTACGACTGATGAACTGACAAAGGCATGTTCAAGACTTGGCATCAGGTAGATCGTCTCAAGCTCTTTTTTCAGCGAAGCGTTGGCATATCCCATCTGCAGTTCGTATTCAAAGTCACTGACTGCTCTGAGCCCGCGGATGATGATATTGGCATCCAGTTCGTCCGAGAGATTTACCAGAAGGTTGTTGAAGCCTATCACTTTGATATTTGGCAGATCAGTAATAGCGGCTTCCACCATCTCGACACGTTTTGTAAAGCTGAACATCGGCTTTTTCGCTTCAGAGTCAGCCACTGCGATAATGATCTCGTCAAACATCCTATAGGCACGTTTGATGATATCCAGGTGTCCGTTGGTGATAGGGTCAAATGTCCCCGGATAGATCGCTCGTCGATAAGTACTCATTTTATTTCCATCTTTCATATAAATTATTTTCTATGCCCAGTGCATCGTACCACTTTCCGATGATAAAACGTTCCATCTCCTCCAAAGAGTCGGACTCAGAGTAGTAACCCATAACAGGCGGGGCGACAATGACGCCAAGTGTCGCAAGTTTTTGCATATTTTCAAGGGCAATCGCCGAAAAAGGAAGCTCGCGTGGTGCAAGAAGTAGCTTTTTTTGCTCTTTGAGGGCTACCGCAGCCACCCTGGTAGCCAGGTTGTCACTGATGCCGCAGGCAATCTTGGCAAGGGTATTCATACTGCAGGGGATGATCGCTGTTGCATCGACACGGAACGAGCCGCTGGAGACGGATGCCGCGATATTTTCGTTTTGGTGCAGGGTGACCTGCTTGTGCTCAAATGACTCTACGGTCAGGGCATTGTCAGAGATCACAACATGGGCTTCAATGCCTTCAGGGAGATAATCGACAAACTTCTTACCAAGCTCGACACCGCTGGCACCTGTAATGACTACAACAAGTTTCAAAATATCCCTTTTCTTTTTATTATGAAGAGGATTATAGCAAAAGTATGGCAAAAAGCGGTTGGGGCATACCGAGGGAGGGTATTTTTATTTTAAATTCAACTTCTTTAAGATAATATTTTTTAATAATAAGGCAAAAAGGTATTAGGATGCAGAAAAAATGGTTACTACTTTCACTGACACTTCCCCTTCTGGGCAGCAATATCATCAGCCTGCAGTATAAGGGGGTAGAGGCGGAGGTTATGGGAGTGAACGGTACAAAAACACTTCAGACGATCGAACGTGAGATCGATCCGGCGTGCCTTAATGTTTCGATCGACGATGAAACGATATGGCAGGGGAAATATGCCGCATCGGAGGTGCCCAATGTATGCAAAGCCGAATTTGTTTCCAGCGTCGGGCAGATACAGCCTATGAGGATCGATCCCGAGGTAGAAACATTCGGTGAGCTGGAGGTGCTCGACTTTATAGAAAAGATGCAGAAAAATCCATCCATGCTGCTCATTGACAGCCGCAATGAAGACTCCTACAGTAACCGCACCATCCCCGGCGCCGTCAACCTTCCCCATACGTATCTCTCCGAACCAAACACCTTCCCGGAAGAATATCTCAATGCGCTTGTACAGCTTGGAGTCAAGATAGAAAACAAGGTGTACCGTTTTGACAATGTGAAGACGATAACGGTCTTTTGCAACGCTTCATGGTGCGCCCAGTCACCCCAGATGATCAAATCGCTGCTCAAGATAGGCTACCCGCCCGACAAGATCAAATGGTATCGCGGAGGCATGCAGGATTGGCTTGCGCTCAATATGACATCACGGTCCAATCATCAGGGAAAATAGCGGTGAAATTTTTCAAGAGAAGCATCCCGGCTGAAAGATGAGGAAAAAGAAAAAAGGCGCAGCCCAATGGCCTATAGTATCTTACTACAGGACCGAAGGGCGCCTTTCATTGTAAAACCCGCATTCAGGCTTGTCTATTCAGCGATAATCTGCACCTTGTCGACATAACACTTCTCCCCTTTGGCATCGCTCTCGCACATGAACCTTATTTTGGTTGCCGTGGTCGGGATACTATAGGATCTTGCAACATAGTCACCGTTTTCCTGGTTACTGCCCAGGTGCTCCAGGGAGTGCCAGCTTCCGTCAAAGTACTCTGCTGAGAAATCATCGGAACTATCCAGCCCTTTGAGTCTTCTGTAGTAGGAGAGTGTGGCCTGGTCATAGCCTGCAAGATTGATCTCTCTCTCCATATAGGTCGGTCTGTCCGCTCCGGTTCGGTTGGCATAGGCACTGTAGACGCCTTCATAGGGGTCATTGGTATGCGTCGTCCATACCCGGCCGTTTCCTGTTACTGCCCAGTTACCCAGACCGTTTTCAAATCCTTCCTCCAGAACCACTGTCGGGGCAGGGTTTGATTCGTCGTCATCATTGATATCGCTGCATCCGTTATCATCCATATCGATCAAGCCGTCACTGTCGTTATCGATGCCATCACTGCACGCTTTTGGTGCCGGAGCTGCATTGTATTCGTCGTCATCGTTCAGGTCACTGCACCCTGCATCCTCCATATCGACAAGACCGTCACCGTCATTATCCAGCCCGTCACTGCACTCGGTAAGCGTCGGTGTTGTTCCACTGCCGCTTACCGTGGTGTGTGCCGATGCGATCTGCGAGGTTTTCATCGACGATGATTCAAACATACCTTTAAAGGCAGCGACTTCCGATGAATTGTCACTGAAAAGGTCTTGTGCCCATGAGTAGGCAAGTGTCTGGTAGAGCAGTTCTGTATCGATGGCGTATTGCGTCTCTGTGAGACCGCTGATACGGTAAGTGATCGTATCACTTCCCCCTACAAAGTTACTGTCACTGTTTGCATTACCATGTACCTTGATGTCACTGTGTGCCGTTGCCTTGTCGAAACCAGCAGGCAGGATACGGTTATCTTTGAGGTAGTTCATTCCTCTTAGCAAGGTATAGGTCACCTCTCCAAGATTGTTTTGCATGATTGACTCATAGATCTGCACCTGATCCGGTGAGGTGATGAGATCGTAGTGGGGCTCATAGCTGCTTCTGTCGCTGTCCGCGTCTACACCGACGATACTTCCGTTGTTATTGACTTTACCCGATTCAAAAACCGTATTGCCCGACTGATCGGTGACCTTCAGATGGATAAATGCTCTTCTTGACGGGAAACTGGTAGGAAGTTTATGCCCTGTGGTACTGTTAATCCTGAGTGTGACCTCAAGCGTGCCGTCCTGAAGTGAATGGTTGAGCAGTTCGATAGAGGCTGCGCCTTTGAGCATCTCGTCACTTTTTGCAATGGTGGTACTGAAGTTATTGGACGCGACATCCAGTGCCGCTTTGTTTTTATCCAGGATATCCAGCAGAAGTTTATTGCCCCCTACAAACATATGCTGGGCAAAGCCGTCTCTCTGGGTATCAAGCCATGGTGGTCTTGTAGAGATACGTACTCCGTCAACCTTTTTCATATGGCACGCCTGACAGCTTTTTGTATCTTTGTAGTTGCTGTGTTCCCACTCAGAGTAGGGCATCTGCTCGGGGAATTCACTTTCAGGTGTGGTGCTGAGTAGATTACCCTCTTCATCCACATACGGTGTCTTTAGGTTATGACAGCTAGCACACATTTTTGACTGGTCCATATGCGCACCGTGCTGGATGGTATAGTCAACATTGTTGATCATCGGATTTGGAAATACATCACTGTATTGACCGTAAATTGTTCTGCTCCCATCGATCTCATAGTTACCTGACATCCCCTCCAGTGTACCCAGTTTCCCATTGTCTTTGATCTGGTGGCATGCGGTACAGCTGACACCGTTGAGTGCTGCGTCATGATAGGTATTATGGGAGTTCAGGAATCCGTCATCAAAAACCTTGACGGTATGTCCGGAAAATTTTGCTTCTGTATTTGCCATGGGCGCATGACATTTCGTACATTTGTCGTTGAGTACCTCTTCAAGATGTGGGTTCTTGTTGATCTCTGTTTTGACTTTTGCTCTCCAGAATGGGTCTTTGGTAGAGTTGGCCATCATCGTTGACGACCAGGCTGTTTCGATAGACATGTCGTTACCGGATGGATCGCTCATTCCATTATGACACATGGTACAGTTGCCTGACCCAGAGAAATGGGCCGAGGTAAATGTCGTATCCTCTGCTGTAACGTTAGTGCTTAGTAGACCTAATGTCAGTGCTGTTATAAGTAGTCTTTTTTTCATGTATTCTCCTCCTTTGATGAAAATACAATACTACTTCTTCTCTGTTGATTTTGTATTAAATAGAACTTAAAAGATTAATAAATAATATATTTATCAAAAGAATTATTAATATTTTATCTTGAATATTTTTTATGAATGGAAGTAAATAGAATATATTTGGTATAGTATTTAATTTTAGAATGCTTTTAAAGATTAGGTATAAAAAGAGATATTATGGAGCGGGCGAACGGATTCGAACCGTCGACCCTAACCTTGGCAAGGTTATGCTCTACCCCTGAGCTACGCCCGCAAATATGGGTAAGTGGAGCGGGAAACGGGACTCGAACCCGCGACCCTCAGCTTGGAAGGCTGACGCTCTAGCCAACTGAGCTATTCCCGCGTCATAAAGTTTATGAGATAAAACATTTTTAATTCAAAACGAAACTAGTTTCGTGAGCCGACTGCTGAAGTCAACACAGCGTTAGCGTAGTTTTGTTGAACTTTGCTCAAAAAACGTCCTATCAAATGGTACCTCGAGTCGGAGTCGAACCGACACGGGCAAGCCCACCAGATTTTGAGTCTAGCGTGTCTACCAATTCCACCATCGAGGCTTCTACATACAAGATGTAGGCTGGAATTTTACGCAGTGTAACCTTAAGGCTTGTTTAAAAAATATGAGAAGTATCACTTATTTACATAATAATACTGCTTTTTCAAGAGTATCTCTGATCGTATCAACCATCGATCGGTAAATTATTTCTTCAAGCCATATTCTTACACACCTCCGTAGGGTGGGCTTACCAGTCTCGAGCAGTACAGAAGGCGGAAAAAGTAAAGTATTGCAATTTGGGATATTTCATTAGCCCCTTTATCTAAGTTGTGCTATAATATCTTCATTAATTAATATCAAACGTAAATCAGGGAATAGATGTGAAGATTGCACTTATTGTTACCTCCATACTTTTTATCTATGCAGCCTTTTCAACGCTCTTTTTGGGAACGGGTCTTGTAGGAAATATCGGAGAAAAGATCGGACAGACGAATCTCTTTCTTTTCGGATATCTTGCCTATATCAATCTTTTTATTCTTTTTTATCCGCTCTATAGACTTTTTAAAGAGAGTTCAAAAGCTAAAGAGATTGACTTTTACCTGGGATGGATACTTCTTTTTATCAGTCTGATCTTTCTTGAATCCCTTGTATTTGACCTTGAAAAGGCAGGCTTTATCGGTACCCAGATCGTAGAGTTCCTGGAACCCTATATAGGCAAGGCGGGCCTTTGGCTCTCCTGGCTTTTGATCACACTCCTTTCACTGGTTTTTATCCTTGATGATGATTTCAGCCCGGAGGATATCAATTTCCCCACCCCTTCTCTTGGCACCTTCGCCTCTCTGTATGGAAAACTTAGCTATGCGGGGAAAGCGGTATTCAAAAAGCTCTCTACCAACCCTTTTGCTGCACCGAGACTGGAAGATGAGATGATGCCGTTGATGAAAGCGGTCGACAAGAGAGAGGCTGCCGGAGCAAATGCTGTCAAAAAGATGGAAAGACAGGAGCCCGAACCCTCTTCGTATGCTCAAGAGAGCGTACGATGGGAGGAGGAGAACGATGATCCTGTGATCGAGGAGATCACAACGCTTGAAAAAGAGATGGAGGAGGTGCTGGAAGAGGAGAGCAGGGCAAAAGAGCCGCTCTCACAGATGCCTAAAAGCAGTTCTCATGTGACCATTGTCGATGAGCTTGAGGAGAACTCAAAGCTGCTTGAACAGATAGAAAAGGGAAAAGTAGAGAAGCCAAAAAATTTCAGGCTGCCCAAGCTGGATTTTCTGCAAAAGGCACCAAAAACGACAAGAAAGATGAACGAGGCGGAAATCGACCGTAAAATCGGCGAACTTCTGGCAAAACTGGAGCAGTTCAAGATCGAGGGCGATGTGGTACGTACCTATTCCGGTCCTTTGGTCACGACCTTTGAGTTCAAACCCGCTCCGCATGTCAAGGTATCGAAGATCCTGAATCTGCAGGATGACCTGGCTATGGCACTGCAGGCAGAAACGATCCGTATCCAGGCACCGATCCCTGGGCGTGATGTCGTAGGGATAGAGATCCCCAATGACACGGTGGATACGATCTACCTCAGGGAGATACTCGAGTCCGATATTTTTCGCTCTTCGGGTTCGCCGTTGACGGTGGCTCTGGGCAAGGATATCGTCGGTAAGCCTTTTGTGACCGATATCAAGAAACTTCCTCATATCCTTATCGCAGGGACGACGGGGTCGGGTAAATCCGTAGGGATCAATGCGATGATCCTCTCACTGCTCTATAGGAACGATCCCGATCATCTCAAACTGATGCTGATCGATCCGAAGATGCTGGAGTTTTCCATCTACAATGATATCCCGCACCTCCTGACACCGGTGATCATCGATGCAAAAAAAGCGATCGCTGCGTTGGCAAATATGGTGGGAGAGATGGAACGGCGCTATAAGCTGATGGCAGAGAATCGTACCAAGAATATAGAAAACTATAATGAAAAGGTAAAAAGAGAGGGGTTGGCTGAACCTTTCCCTTATATTGTCGTAGTCATTGACGAGCTGGCAGACCTGATGATGACAGGAGGGAAAGAGGTAGAGTTTTCTATCGCACGTCTTGCCCAGATGGCAAGGGCGTCGGGTATCCATCTGATTGTCGCCACGCAACGGCCGAGTGTGGATGTCGTAACGGGTCTGATCAAAGCGAACCTTCCTTCAAGGCTGAGTTACAGGGTAGGGCAGAGAATCGACTCGAAGGTGATCCTTGACGCGATGGGTGCAGAGAGCCTGTTGGGTCGAGGTGACGGACTTTTTACGCCTCCGGGATCTACAGGGCTTGTACGTCTGCATGCTCCATGGAGTACGGAAGAGGAGATCGAGAAGATCGTAGAGTATCTCAAGGCACAGAGAGAACCCGAATATGATGAGAACTATCTTGTCGCCGGTGCGAGTGAAGGCGGTGCTTCAGGCAGCGACGAGATCGATCTCGATCCGCTCTACGAAGAGGCAAAGGCAGTGATCCTGAGCGACAAAAAGACCTCCATATCCTATCTGCAGAGAAAGCTGCAGATCGGTTACAACCGTTCTGCCAATATTATCGAACAGCTTGAGGCCATGGGGGTACTTTCAGAACCCAATGCTAAAGGAAATAGGGAAATTTTGTAACACTTTTCCGATTTCCTGTGTAAAACCTACACAAAACTGCTCTACTTCTTTACATCTTCTTATCCGAACTATAACTTTCAAAACAGATATAGGTATAATCTTGATACAAAACCAACTTTAGGAGACCTGAATATGGCCTTGATCGAAGAATACAAAGCACACACGGCTGAGCGTGCAGCGCTTGGTGTACCGCCACTGCCGCTCACTGCCGCTCAAGTAGCTGAGCTTGTAACATTGCTTAAAGCTGACAAGATAGAAGATGAAGCGTATCTGTTGGATCTAATAGAAAACAAAGTACCTGCGGGTGTTGATGACGCTGCATATGTGAAAGCAGCGTTTTTAAACGCACTGATTCAAGATGATGCATCATGCCATGCAATAGACAAAGTCTATGCGATTAAAATTTTGGGAAAAATGCTTGGCGGGTTCAATGTGGGGCCGCTTGTTGAAGCACTGAAACATTCTCATGTAGAAGTAGCTCAGGCTGCAGCCGATGAACTTAAAAATACTATTTTGGTATACAACTCTTTTAACGATGTCAAAGAACTCATGGATCATGGCAACGCATTTGCCAAAGAAGTCATTGAGTCCTGGGCAAACGCTGAGTGGTTCACTAACAGACCGGAACTTGCAAAAGAGATCACGCTGACTGTTTACAAAATCCCTGGTGAGACGAATACAGACGACCTTTCTCCAGCTTCTGAAGCATTTACAAGAGCGGATATCCCGCTTCACGCAAACTCTATGCTTGTTGCTAGAATGGAAAACCCGCTTGAGACAATGGCTCAGCTTAAAGAGAAAGGGCACCCGCTTGCATATGTTGGTGACGTTGTAGGTACAGGTTCATCCAGAAAATCAGGCATCAACTCTGTTCAATGGCACATGGGTACAGATATCCCGGGTGTTCCAAACAAGAGAACAGGCGGTGTGGTGATCGGTTCTATCATCGCTCCGATCTTCTTCAACACTGCTGAGGATTCAGGATGTCTTCCTATCCAGGCACCGGTGGATGAGCTTGAGACCGGTGATGTGATCACAGTAAAACCATTTGACGGTGTAATCGAAAAGAACGGTACAGTCGTATCTGAGTTCAATCTTTCACCAAATACACTTCCGGATGAGATGAGAGCGGGTGGCCGTATCCCATTGATCATCGGTAAAGGTTTGACTGCAAAAGCGAGAGAAGCACTTGGAATGGGAGCTTCAGATATGTTTATGGCACCGGATCAGCCGGATGACAACGGTAAAGGGTACACCCTTGCGCAGAAAATGGTAGATCCACTCATGGCTGAACAGACTTTGTCTGCCGGATACTGTTGGTACAGGTGGTGACTCACATACAAGATTCCCTATCGGTATCTCATTCCCTGCAGGGTCTGGTCTTGTTGCGTTCGCAGCAGTAACAGGTATGATGCCACTTACTATGCCGGAGTCAGTGCTTGTACGGTTCAAAGGTGAAATGCAACCGGGTATCACACTTCGTGACCTTGTCAATGCGATCCCTTACCAGGCGATCAAAGATGGTCTTTTGACTGTTGAGAAAAAAGGTAAGAAAAACATCTTTGCCGGACGTGTACTTGAGATCGAAGGTCTTGAAACACTGAAGTGTGAGCAGGCATTTGAGCTTTCTGATGCATCTGCTGAGAGATCAGCTGCAGCATGTACAGTGAAACTTGATAAAGAGCCGATCATCGAGTACCTAAACTCTAACATCGCTCTTATCGAAGAGATGATTAAAGATGGTTATCAGGATGCTGCAACACTTCAAAGAAGAGCAGACAAGATGAGAGAGTGGCTTAAAAACCCGGAGCTTCTTGAGGCTGATGCGGATGCTGAGTACGCAGCAGTGATCGAGATCGATCTTAATGAGATCACTGAGCCGATCCTTGCTTGTCCGAACGATCCGGATGATGTGGCGACACTCTCTGAAGTACTTGCTGATCCAAGCAGACCGACTGAGAAGATCGATGAAGTATTCGTCGGTTCTTGTATGACGAATATCGGTCTATTCAGAGCACTTGGTGAAGTACTTAAAGGTGAGGGTGCTGTGAAGGCTAAGCTATGGGTAGTACCACCAACCAAAATGGATGAGAAGACATTGACTGAAGAGGGATATTATGCGATCTTCGGTGCTGCTGGTGCGAGAACCGAGGTTCCTGGATGTTCACTCTGTATGGGTAACCAGGCAAGAGTCGCAGACAATGCGATCGTATTCTCAACCTCTACAAGAAACTTCGACAACAGACTTGGGAAAGGTGCACAGGTATACCTGGGGTCAGCGGAAGTTGCAGCGGTTGCAGCACTTCTTGGACGTCTTCCAAACAAAGAAGAGTACCTTGAGATCGTAAACAAAAAGATCACAGATGCAAACAAAGAGAGCGTATATAAATACCTTAACTTTGACCAGGTTTCTGCTGAAGAACTTGAAGCAATGGTGAAGTAATTCACCTTCTTTTGAGAGGCGTTTTGCCTCTCTTTTTCTTTCTCTACTCTTTTAGAGTCAAATAGATTATCCCACCCTGCGAATCATTATATCAAACAAGGTTTTTTCTGCAAATCACCACGGCTCCAGTCCAAAATGCTCCTTTAATGCCGTATTGTAATCGACTTCCAGATGCTCTGATTTTCCCTCCTCGATGCACTTGAGTTCATTCTCCATAAGGATCTTTCGCCCCGTAGTGGTCTGTAGAATCGCGAGTCTCTTCTGTGTGAAGATCGTATCGGGATGGGTGGCGTTGTAATAGTTTGCGAGAGTGAACTCGATCCACTCCTGCGGTTGCATCGTAAAACCATACTGATGTTGCCATCTCTCCTGCACCAGTGAACTCAGTACATATTCGCCATCGATCAGCTCAAGACGTAAATGGTCATCGTCCTGAACGACATCGCCCTCTTCGATCATCATCGGCGCGCGGAGGGCATATCCTCCGAATGCCGTATCGCAGAGGTAATCTCTTCCCTCGATACGCACTATCACAATCATGTGTGTCCTGGGACGGCGCACGGGGTAAAACATCGGCCGTGCTGCGGCAAAATACCACTCGAAACCGATAGCACTGAGCGCCATGGAGAAGATGCCATTGATCTCGTAGCAGTATCCCCCGCGGCGGCGGGTCAGGACTTTATCTACGATCTCTTCAGGTACCATAGATGGTATACGCCCGGCTTGCACTTCGGTATTTTCAAACGGGACAGTTCGCAGTTGTTTCTGTACCAACCGGGTGAGTGTTGCAAGTGTAGTGTCGACACTCCCCTCATACCCGATACGCGAGAGGTAATCAGCGAGGTTAAAGTTGGAAGCTCTCATAATGACTCCTTGTTTTGTAGGCTTTGCATCAGTGCAAGCGTTTGATGATCTGAGGCGGTATCACGTGCTTTTATGCGCTCCATAAGTTTGCCACACCGATCTTTGGATAGATTTTGACCCGCTTTGACTTTGAAGGTGATGCAATCGCTCTCTATCACATAGACTCCTGTTTTTTCAAGCATCTTTGTATAGATAGGGTTAGCCGCATCGATCGGCTTATAGCCGCCTTCCGGCTGCATCTTCTCCATCAGTGCAGTGAGGCCGAACATTTTTTGCTCCACCGCATTCAACCGTATCACATGACCTTCTGCTATCACCGAAGCAAAAAACTGGGTTGCCGGACATGCTGAACGGGTATCGCTGAAATAGGAGGGGATGTAGGCGTACGGTTTTGCTGCCGTAAATGAACATCTGGCATCTGCTTTGATCGCTTCTGCTTTGCGTCCCTCCAAAGCACCGTGAAAATAGATCTCCCCCTCTCTATACGCAAAATTGACCGTCACACCGTAGGGCTCGCCGTCGCTTATGAGTGAGATAACACCGTATTCGCAATCGTCCAGAAACGAAGTGATGGCGGCAGGGTCCTCTATCTGAAATTCGGAACGTCTCATTATTCCTGTCTCCTTAAAATGATTTACGCTACTATAACAGTTAACTGTACTGATTACAAGTGACAAAAATTTTACTATTTATGGGGTCAGTTTTATGTATATTTTTGATGCTCAATCCAAAACACCTTTGCATATCCAGCTTTATGAAGCGCTCAAACAAACGATCACGACAGAAATGGAAGTGGGCGGCAAACTCCCCTCGATCCGAAAGATCTCCCAGGAGTACGCCATCAGCAAAAAACACCGTCGAATCGGCATACGCGCAACTGTACGCCGAAGGCTACATCGAAAGCCGCCCCAAAAGCGGCTACTATGTCGCTGATGCAGATTTCTATCCTTTGCAAACCAAACCAGCACCGCAAAACATGCCCCAGTCCTCCGTAGCGTACCGGTACAACTTCTACCCCGTGCGTCTCTCGCAGAAGCTCTTCCCGCTCAAACTCTACAAACGCCTCTTTAACCGCGCAGTAGATGAAAGCCTCGACATGGGTGCCTATACCGATCCGCAGGGGGAGGAGGGGCTTCGCCATGAGATCGCACGCTATCTCAGAGAACTGCGCGGTGTACGGTGCACGGCGTCCGACGTCATTGTCACGGGGGCATTTATCGATGCGATGGGGATGATCGCCGATATCCTGCGCTCCACGCACGGACATTTTGCCATTGAGCATCCCGGCTACCACATCGCCCGCAAGGTCTTTGCGCATCACGGTTTTGATATTACGCCCGTAGATGTCGATGAAAACGGTCTCATTATCGACGAGCTTATCGCTTCCGATGCCCGTGTTGTCTACATCACCCCCTCACACCAGTACCCCACGGGTGCCGCCATGCCCATCGCCAACCGTCTGCGTCTGCTCAAGTGGGCACAAAAAAACGATACCTACATCATTGAAGACGACTACGACAGTGAACTCACCTACCGCTCACGCCCCATCCCCTCGCTGCAAGGACTTGACGATGCAGGGCGTGTCATCTACATAGGTACCTTCGCCAAAGCGCTCTGGCCTGCGCTTCGCATCGGTTATGTCGTACTGCCTCATAGTCTCGTGGAACGGTACAAAGCTTTTCATGGGACCTTCTCGCGCGTGGGGCTCATGAGCCAGAAGACTCTCGAACTCTTCATGCGCGAGGGGCACTGGGAGCGACACCTGCGGCGTGTGCGCAATCTAAACCGCAAAAAACACGATCTTATGAAACAGGCCCTCATCACACATCTAGGCGATACGATGCACATCGTCAGCGAAGGCGGAGGACTCTCGATCAACATCCGCCCCACATGTAATATAGACCTAGAATGCTTACGAGAAAAAGCCGAAGAAGCAGACATCAAGCTCCACTTTGCCAAAGCGTACTCAGGCGGGGAGTGGGACGCTGTGCGTATGGGTTTCGGCGGGTTTGAGCTGGAGGAGATAGAAAGCGCGGTGAGGGCATTTGCGGAGGTGTGGCATAGCATGTAGATACTCGGTTTTTGTATGGCATAAATCATCTTATCGCTTCAGATCAAAATACTTTGGCAACCGAAGGCAAACTTTGGGTAGTGTAAAAGAGATCGGATGCGGAGAATGGTGAGAGGAGTACAATGTAAATGAGGTTCAAAATATCTACAATGCTTCCTATCGTTTTTTTCTACGGGTGATGTTTTATCCCTGGAAACCTGCATCCATTTGTGAAAATTAGGAGGAATCCTTCCTGATTCAACTTATGAAAATGAAAATAGTTATCAAATAAAGAATATTTTAAGCTCACATTTTTTATTATTTGAGAATAATTATCAAAAAAGGATAGAGAATGTCAGTTTTAATATTGGGCGGAGATAAGATAAGTCCCCTCGAGACGATGCTGCGCGATTTTGGTGTGGAGCGTATCATACACTGGACAGCAAGGAATCAGAAAAGAGGCAGGAAACAGGATAAGCCGATACCTGTTGATGTGAATGTTGTCGTGATGTTGACCAACTTCCTGAACCACAATGCAATGAAGCACTACCGGGCAGAGGCCAAATCCAAAGATATCCCGATCGTTTACAGTACCCGCAATGTCGAGTGTCTGAAGCAGGAGTTTATCGGTGTGCTGAACAGGCTGGACAGGGAGAGTGAGATATGCAAAGAGTGTGAACACTACCTCAGATGTTATGAAAGGAGTAAGTAATGGAAGATTTTTTTATCATACCCTACAGAAATATCGACAGTGCATGGAACCCGCCGGACAGAAGTCTGGAGTTTTTTGTACTGGAATACTGCGAAGAGATCCTGGAGATACCGCTCTATCTGATCGAGGATGCAAGGTGCACGGAAGAGGGGATGGAGATAGAACTCAAAACGCTTCCATCCGGGGTCCAGTCAGAGGATTGGTATCTCAATCTTTTTAGGATTTCAAGCTATATCAGAGCATCATAAAGGAGCGGCGGATGACACTGCCGAAAAACCGGCATCATCTCTTCAATGTGATCGAGGAGGTGAGGGGTAAAAAATATCTCTCCTTTCAGAACCTGATAGGTGCCCAGGTGAACCACCGGGATGATGAGGGGAGGAACGCCCTCTACTGGGCGATCAAAAGACGCCATACGCACAATGCCGGACTTCTGATCGAATTTGAGACAAGCCTGATGGTGGCGCCGAGACTGCACGCGCTTTTTCATGCGATCGAGGAGGGGCACTATGAGCTGATCATCCTGCTTGTACAGAGCGGTATCAGTCCCAATATTACCGATGAGTACGGCAGGTCCGCACTCATGGTTGCTATCGGAAAGGAGCAGTTTCGTACGGTATGCTTTCTGATCCGCAACGGTGCAGACCTGTTCCAGATGGATTACCATTATGACATGGCACTGGACTATGCACTCAGGTCAGAGTGCGGGGAGATCAGGGGATTTGTCGAACATGCCCTTGCAATGATAGAAGAAGAGGAGCAAAAAAAGATACCGCACCGATGCGGCGGATGCCGCTCATAGCCGTGATAATGATCAATCTTTGGGTTATGCCAACAAAAAGGTTCCCTTCGTACCCTTTCTCTCGCTGTGTATTCTCATGCTCTCTTTGACCATTCTGCAGAAGGATATCCGGGAATTATCGGATTATAAAGCAGAAAAGATTTTTAAAATAATAATAATTACCCATTTTATTAACAGATAATTTACAATTAAATATTATAATATATTTAACAGAAGGAGTTAACGATGATAATTTATGCTCAAGATCTTGAAGGGATGCAAAAATTTTATCGTAAGGTCTTCGGCTTTGCGATAAGTGAGGCATTCTACTCCGTACACACTTCAAATTATGTAAAACTGAAAAGAGATGAGGCAGAACTTTTACTGGTACAGGTAGAAGTCTCTGATATAGCAAATCATGAAAATATAAAGTCCAAAGAGTCTACCTGCTCCAAACCTATGTTTTGGATAGAGGAACCGATGGCTGATTGCAGGGAAAGAACGATCAGAAACGGCGGTTCATTCGATCCGGATCATAAAGAGTGGGAAGATCTTGGATATCAGGTATGTGAGGGGGCTGATATCGAAGGCAATCTCTTTCGGGTGCGGAGCGCGCCGAAATGAGAAGATAATTATACAGATTGATGATTATTATAATTTTTAACCTACTTTATAGCGTGAAAGTGATCCCCTATTCATTTTCACTTTGTACTAAACAGAAAAAAATCATAAATTACTTTTGAAAAAGAAGAGTGTAGTGTCAATTGGAATTTTTTACGGCCGTTCCATCCGGGGAGACTGAGAGCTGCAGGATAATTGCGATCGATAAAGATAACCAGGATGACCTGCCTGAAGAAACGAAAAATTCTCGACAGATCAAATCAGTCTTCGATGAGCTCTCTGATAGCATCAACTGCCTGATGAATATCAAGATCCTTGTGTCTCATCTGCAGTACCTTCAGTACGGGACATACGAGTTTCTCATTGCAGTGCTGTACGCCAAACTGTTCCAATATCTGTTTTGACTCTTTCCTTAACAAATAACCTGCCATCTTTACTCCTTATGCGTATTTTGTACGAGTTGAAAAACTCAACAGAGAGAAGAGAGAAACTACAAAGGAAAAAACGATGAAATCGCAACAAAACATCATATACAAAATCTCTATACCTTCTCTCTGTTGAGTCTTTAAACACACCTTTCGCATTTTTGATGTATCGTGATGTATTCTGCCTGGCTGTACTCCTCTTCCAAGATATTGAATGCTTCACCATTTTTATTGACCCTCCGGATAAGGCCGCATTTGGGGCACCTCGTAAAGATTCTACTGTTCTGATCCACCAGGCAGTAGTATGTTTTTTTGCTTTCATTCTGCAATGCTATTGCCAGACTGCACTTCACAAAGAAGTTGAGATGTCTGTAGACCGTGTTGAGAGAGATCTTTTTGGGATAGATCTCTTTTGTGCTTTCGAGTATCTCCGCTACATTAAGGCATGGCTCAGTCTCCAAAAGCACACGAAATATCACCTCTCTTTCCTGCGAATGATTCACTTTATATCTCTGGATACATCTCTCTAGATCATTGATACACAAACCCGAATCTCCTCTATAGTATATTGATATCTAATATTATTATTAAGAATGCTGACAAAGTATTTCATGATTTTTCTTAAACACTATTTAAAATGACATTGATTATCATTTATTTAAAGAAGTTATGGATATAATATGCATTTGAAATTATCTCCCCGGAAGGAAAAATATGAAATTCAGAATGGGTATCTCAGCGTTTTTGGCAGCTCAGAGCATTTTAATGGCAGCGGAGCCGCAAACACTTGACATCCTTGCATCGAAAGAAAAGAGTAAAAGTGAACGTTTCGAGACCTCACTGTTGATGCAGTCGCGTCTTACCTATGACAAAACAGAGGGAGAGCCCTCGCAGACAGATGTCGGTATAAGACGTATCGAGCTCGGTTTAACCGCCAATGTCAATGAGTGGATAAGCGGAAACTTTCTTTATATCTTTGAGGATATAGGCAAGGAGGGGGAAATCAATCTGCTTGAGGAGGCTTATATCCGTATAGGGAACAGTGAAGAGACACCGCTCTATTTCCAGATAGGTAAAATGCTCCTGCCGTTTGGCAAGTTTGACTATTTTACCGCAAGAGAGCCGTATACGATCGATTTTGCAGAGACGATCAAAAATGCCGTGCTGATCGGATATGATCAAAACGGGGTCAATCTCAATGCCTATGTATTTATGGATGAAAATGATCAGGGGAAAGACGAACCCGATTACTTCGGCGCCAGCCTTGCCTATGAGAGATCCCTGAATGATGTAACGCTCTCTTCACAGTTAAGTTATATGAGTGATATCACAAAGGCAGGCGGATTCGGTGATGCATTGAGCGGCGTGGAATATCCTGTTGACAAAACTTCTGGCTACGGGATAGCACTCACTGCAGAGGCAGGGCAGCTGGGGTTGATCGCAGAGTACATCGCTGCAACAGATGAGATACTCGGTGTCAATACGCAGGCAACGATCCTGAACCTTGAAGCAGCCTATACTTTTCCCTTTACCACCGCGGCACTCTCTTATATCAAAACCCGGGAAGCTGAATTTGCGGGGCTGCCCGAAAATGTGACCAGTTTCACACTCTCAAAAGAGATATTTAAATATACGACACTTGCGCTTGAGTATGCGATCATTGAGGGGTATGACGGGGTGGAGCATGACTCTGCTGTACTGCAGATAGCTTTTAACCTCTAAGGGCTCAGGATGGATATCCGGGAGCATGATCATTCAGCTCCTGTAAAATGTTTAACAAATGTTCCGGGATACGGCGTGGTTTCCCCACTTCGATATAGACTAGCAGCACTTCCATGCTGAAGAGTTTTTGATCTGCTCTGCTGATTTCCTGGAGCAGGGTGATACTGCTTTTTGTTGCATCGATGATAGAGGTTTTTACCTCCAGCATATCACCAAGTACGGCACTTCCCAGAAAATCCGCATGGATTTTACGTACGACAAAGCCGTACCTGTCTCCCTCTCCCGGCATCATGTTACGGCTGAAAAAATGTTCACTTCTCGCCCGTTCACAGTACTTGATGTAGTTGGTATGGTAGACGATCCCTCCCGCATCGGTATCCTCGTAGTAGACTCTGATTTTCATTGCATCCTCATCCGAACAAATTGAAAAAAAGTGTATCATAAATAGCTGTTATAAAGATAACACTGAGGCGATATCATGCAGGTATCGATCCATAATAGAAGACAGTTGTGAGCGAATTGATCCAAAATTGTGTTATGATTTAAAAAGAGTTCAAGAAGGAGATATATGAAGAATAAACAGATAATCGGAAGCAAAGAGCTGATATCCATCATCGATCTGGAACTTTTTGACCTGGATGCAAAGGTAGATACAGGTGCAGACTCCAATGCGCTGCACTGTGATGATATAGAGATTGATGAGAACAATATGGTGCATTTTACGCTGCTGGATGAAGTACATCCGGCCTATCACGGGAAACGGATGCAGCTGCCGCTCTATAAGCTTAAAAAAGTCAGAAGTTCCAATGGGGAGTTGCAGCTGAGGCCGTCGATTCAGGTGGAAGTCGAGTTTTTCGGC
This sequence comes from Campylobacterales bacterium, assembly GCA_014763885.1. Classification (GTDB taxonomy): domain Bacteria; phylum Campylobacterota; class Campylobacteria; order Campylobacterales; family Sulfurovaceae; genus Sulfurovum. The sequence continues at coordinate 99,382 of JACXUO010000003.1, read as the reverse complement.
CAAAAATACCGGAGTGTCGTCTCCCTCACCAGCCGTGCGGATATGAAGTACCCGATGCTGATCGGGAGGAAGTTTCTTTCGGGTAGATTTCTTGTAGATGTCTCCGAGGAATATTTGTCAAAAAAATTGTAAAAGGCTGCCGCAAAAGTCATGTTTTTACTATAAAATTGCGGTCAAAAACAAAAGAACGATCTTGCGTTTAAAAATTTATTTTAGGAAGAAGAATGAGAGTATATATACTTTCCCGAAACAAAAAACTCTACTCCACAAGAAGGTTGGTTGAAGCAGCCGAGGAGAGAGGCTGGGAAGTCCGGGTGATCGACTATCTGAAATGTGCTATCGAGATCATGAAGGGTGAACTGAAGATCAGCTATATGGGAGAAGAGCTTCCGCTTCCGGATGCGATCATTCCCCGTATCGGTGCCAGCAGAACATTTTATGGGACTGCGATGGTCAGGCATTTTGAGATCATGGGAGTCTTCAGTACATCGGGTAACCTTGCCATCGCAAGAAGCCGCGACAAGCTGAGAAGCCTGCAGGTGCTCTCCAGAAAAGGGGTGGATATGCCAAAAACCATCTTTGCTTCCAACAAGTCGAATGCAAAAGATGTCATCGCACTCAGCGGCGGTGCTCCCCTGGTGCTTAAGATCCTTGAAGGAACACAGGGGGTCGGTGTGGTACTGGTAGACAGCGAAAAGGCCGCAAAATCGGTACTTGATGCATTTTACGGGATGGATGTGAACCTTCTGGTGCAGGAGTATATCGAAGAGGCAGGTGGTGCAGACATCAGGGCACTTGTGGTGGATGGCAAAGTCGTCGGTGCGATGAAAAGGCAGGGGGTCGAGGGAGATTTCAGGTCCAACCTTCATCAGGGCGGCAGTGCGACAGCCCACAAGCTGACAAGAAAAGAGAGAGCCACCGCTATCGCTGCGGCAAAAGCAATGGGGTTGGGTGTCTGCGGTGTAGATATGATCCCTTCCAACCGAGGTCCGCTGGTAATGGAGGTAAACTCTTCTCCTGGCCTTGAGGGGATTGAAAAATCAACAGGTGTAGATATCGCAGGCAAGATCATGGACTATATCGAAAAAAGTGTGACGCCGCAGGGTGACAAGACAGGGAAGCGTAAACGCAGAAAAACAGATACCATCGGAGCATAGATGCCAAAAACAGTCTTGACTATCGCGGGTACTCCCATCCCCAGGGGTAAGGAGACGAAGCTGATACTGGACCTTCCCAAACTCTACAGTACTCCCACGCAACTTCCCATCCGTGTGATCAGCGGAAAAAAAAACGGCCCGGTCGTTTTCATCAGTGCCGCAATACACGGGGATGAACTGAACGGCATCGAGATTATCCGGCGTTTTCGAAAGCTGAAGATCCTCAAAAGAGTGCGGGGGACGATCATACTGGTTCCCATAGTCAATATCTACGGTACGATGACACTCTCACGCTACCTTCCGGACAGAAGAGACCTGAACCGGAGTTTTCCCGGAAGCACAAAGGGGTCGCTTGCAGGACGTATCGCCTATACTTTTTTCCAGGAGATCGTTAGTAAATGTGATCTCGGTATCGATCTGCATACCGCTTCGATCCACAAGTCAAATTTTCCCCAGGTGAGGACAAATATCGACAATGCCTTTACCTTTGCGCTTGCGAAGGCGTTTGAGGCACCGGTGATCCTGCACTCTGAAACAAGGGATGGTTCGCTGCGGGCTGTCGCACAGGAGAATCATATCCCCATTCTGCTCTATGAAGCCGGCGAGGCACTGCGTTTTGACGAGAAGAGCATACGTATCGGCGTAAAGGGCATTGTCAATGTACTGAGAGAAAACGGAATGCTGCCAAAACAGATCAAAAAAGGCAGGCAAAAAACCCCGGTCGTAACGCGGTCAAGCAAGTGGATCAGGGCGACGCACAGCGGTATCATACGTACGGTGAAGGCACTCGGTGACACAGTGAAAAGCGATGAAGTGATCGCCTATATTGATGATCTTCTCGATGACAGCCATTACGAGGTGGTCTCCCCGTTTGACGGGATTATCATAGGGAAATCGGAGATCCCACTGGTGCAGGAGGGGGATGCGATATTCCACATCGCCAGGTTCAGTGACCTTGAGGTAGCAGAGAACAAGATCGGGCATTTTATCGAAAATGCGATAGAAGAGAGTGATTTTTTAGAACTTAACAACGAGGAGATCATAGAGTAGATGGAGCTCTTTTATGATATTTTAAAACAGTTGATCAGGATTCCCTGTGTCGTGGGTGCCGAGCATCCTTTTTTTATGTTCCTGAAGCGGGAGCTTGAAGAGCTCAATGTGAACGTGGAGTATTATGACGGTGTGCTGGTGGCAAAAGGGTATCGGCCCCAAAGCGGCTATATCTCTGCACATGCTGACCGGCACGGATTGATCTGTACCGGGCACAATGAGTTTCAGTATGCGGCGTTTATCGCTAAAAACCAGGCAGACCTTCAGGGGAACTCCAACTCTGAGCAGTTGCTGAAGAACTTCGAGATGCGCTTCAAGGATCAGAAGGTCCAGGCCTATAATCCCTGGTCGGGTGGATACCTTGGATTAGGGTTGATCACCGATGCCTATCTGTGCGCACGAAGGCACAACATCATTTTCAAGATAGACGGGCTGGACCATCTTTTTCCCGGCACACCGATCGCTTTTCTGGACAAGCTGGAGATTGCGTCTGAAGGGCTGGTCTCAGCACAGCTGGACAATGTCATCTCTGTTGCGCTGATCCTCTATCTTTACCATCTGGGCTATCAGGGGACCGCTTTTTTCACAGCCTCTGAAGAGGCCGGAAGGAGCTGGAGGTTTTTGCTGGAGTATTTCAGGCGGTTTGACCTGGAGAGCAAAGAGCTTCTGGTGCTGGATACCAGTCCCTACACGAGCTACGAGGATATCAGTGTACTGGATATCGTATTGCGAAACAGGGATGAAAATGCCGTTTTCAGGTCACCGTTGAAAAACAGGATCAAAAAGATTGCGATTGAAAACGGGGTAAACTACCATTTCAAGGATGCGTACCTCAGAAACATTATGCCAAGAGAGAACAAAAAAGTTTCTCTGGGGGTAACGGAACTCGGGAGGCTTATCAATGCCTCAAAAGGAGAGATACAGGGAGCAACACTGCAGTTCCCGACGATCGGTTACCACACCGTAGAGGAGTCTACGACCAAAAAATCGATCGACAGTATGATTCTTGTTTTGAAGAAACTCTATATCGATGAGGCCTGACCGGAGGGGATACCGTATGGTGTCACTCTCCGGAATCAGCGCTATTTTTCTTCTTTGTCTCCGCCATAAATCCTCCGCCCAGCTTTACGTAGAGCTCAACGGCGGATTTCAAGGTTTCGAATTTGATGCTCTCTTTTGAGAGTGCCACTTCAAACTCCTCTTTTCTGACTTCAAGGAACTCCAGGTGGTTGGCAAACCCCTGCCTGTACTGTTGTTCAATGCTCTGCTTTTTCTTCAGGATCGCACGGTGTCTCTTCTCCTGGGAATGCAGTCTCTTCTTATTTGCTGCGTAGGTATGGAGGGCATCCCTGACTTCGCCGAAAGCTTTTCTGACCGTATCCTGGTACTCCAGCAGTGCGATCTGCTGATCGATCTTTGTCACTTCGATGTCGGCCTGTATCTTCCCGAAATCCAGGATCGGCGCGAGGAGATTGCCCCCGGCTGAGTAGGTGCCGTTGTTGGGAGTGAAGAGACGGTTCAGGTCACCGCTGACATACCCTGCGGTTCCGCTCAGCGAAATGGCAGGGAAAAAGGCGCTCTTTGCGACAGAGACCTGGAAGGCGCTGGCTCTGACTTTGGCTTCTGCCGCCTGGATATCCGCTCTTCTCTGGAGTATATCCGATGGCAGGTTTGACGGTACCGGCAGAGCGTTTGTACTGTAGCGGGCAGATTTGATATCGTACCTGCTTTCATAGATCTCTTTTGGCTCCTTGCCAAGAAGGATACCGACAGCGGTTTTGTAGGAGCTCAAAAGGTCTTCCTGCTTGATCATCTGGTCATAGAACATCTCTACGAGAGACTCCTCCTGCAAGAGGTCGCTTTCCCGTATCATACCGGCTTTGTATTGATCCTTCATATAGGTATAGAATGCTTTCTCATTGAGATACTGTTCCCTGCTTATCTGATAGATACTGCTGTTGGTTTTGAGCCCGAAATAGGAGATGATGCTGTCGGCTATGATCCTCTGCTTGATGCTCTCTTTGAGATAGGACTCTCTCATCATCTCTTCAAACGCGGCCATTTTTGTATTTTTGAGTCTGCCCCATAGGTCCAGCTCATACGAAGCCATAGCACCTACATCAAACTGTTCATACCTGAACCCCCGGTCAAAGGAGACCATATAGCTTTGTGTCTTTGAAGCAGAGCCGTAGGCATCGATTGTCGGAAGCTGTTCGCTCTTTTTGATGTTCAGAAACTCTCTGAAACGCAGTGTTCTCAGGGCTGCGATCTTGAGGTCACTGTTGTTGCCCAAAGCCTCCTTTACGAAAAGATCCAGCTCCTTGTCATGGAAATTTTCCCACCACTTGTCGTTCAGCAGGAGCTTTTCGTTCTCCTGGATACCACTATGTTCTGGAAGAGCGGTATCCGGAATGCCGGGCTTCTGGGAAAGCGAACAGCCGCTTACCAGCAAGAGGCTCAAGGCTAAAGCGATATGTCTCATTGGTCTGCCTCCTTCTTTTTCAAGCTAAGTTTTGAGATCAGTATATAAAAGAGCGGGATAAAGAGGATCGCGATAAATGTCGCTGCGAGCATCCCCCCGATGACTCCTGTACCGATGGAGTGCCTGCTGGCTGCTCCCGCGCCGCTACTGATCGCAAGCGGTATCACCCCGAGGGTAAAGGCCAAAGAGGTCATGATGATCGGTCTCAGCCTGATCTTGGCAGCCTCGATCGCCGCATCGTAAGCATTCATCCCTTCTTCTCTCTTCTGCATCGCAAACTCGACGATGAGAATGGCATTTTTTGCTGCAAGTCCGGCAAGCACCAAAAGCCCGATCTGGAAATAGATGTCGTTTTCAAGCCCTCTCAGCATCGTGGCGAGAATCGCACCGAATATCGCGAACGGTACGGCGAGAATGACCGAGACCGGCATTGCCCACTTCCCGTACTGTGCTGCGAGTATCAGGTAGAGCAGTATCATCCCGAAAACAAACGCGAGGGTACTGCTGCTTGCGATCTGCTTCTCCTGGTATGCCGTCCCGATCCATCCCAGAGTATATCCCTCCGGAAGCACTTCGGCCGCGACCTCTTCGATCGCCTTGATCGCATCACCGGAGCTGTATCCCGGTGCAGGCTGTCCGGAAACTTTTGCCGATGGGAAGAGGTTGAACCGTTCTGCAAGGTCCGAGCCCGTCACTTTGGTGAACTCTACCAGGGAACCTACAGGGATGAGCGCTCCCTCGCTGTTTCTTACATAGACCTTGTCAAGATCCTGCGGGTCCTTTCTGAACTCGCCGCTTGAAGCGATATTGACCTTGTAGGTACGCCCGTAAAGGTTGAAATCATTGATATAGTAGTTCCCGAATGTCGCATTGAGTGTCTCGTAGATATCCGCTACGCTTACGCCTTTTGCCTTCGCCTCTTCTGTCTTCACGAGTACCCTGTACTGCGGTACATTGGCGTTGAGCGTTGTTCTGACGCCTACCAGGTCTTTACGCTGGTTTGCCTTCTGGAGGATCTGCTGTACATAGCCATTGATCTCGTTGATATCCGCACCGGTTCTGCTCTGGACATACATGTCAAATCCGCCCGTCATACTCATACCTCTGATCGGAGGAGGGAGTACCGGGATGGAGAATCCGTTGGGGATCGCCATGATCTCCTTGGAGAACTGTGCTGCCAAAGCCCCGGCATGTTGGCTGGGAAGCGCTCTTTCATCCCACGGTTTGAGTTTGACGATGCTTGCGGCTGCACTGGTTTTTTCCGAAAAGGTCATAAAGTCAAGCCCTGTGAAGGAGACGACATGGTTGACGCTCGGGTTTTTGGAGATGACATCATAGATATCATCGGTCAATGCCTCTGTTCTGTTGAGAGAGGCAGCCGGAGGGTTATAGCTTAGGACAAAGATCGTCCCCTCATCCTCCTGCGGCACCAGCCCGGTTTTCATCATCTTCAGCATATCGAAAGAGGCATAGATCAATGCAGCGAAGAGGAGGATACTGATCACGCTGTAACGGATCGTCGCTTTGACGGTTTTGGTATACCCCACCGTCAGTTTTTCAAACAGGTTATTGAACCACTTGAAGAAACCTTTGGGTTCGCCGTGTACAGGTTTCAGGATGCTTGCACAGAGCGAAGGGGTCAAGGTAAGGGCAACAAAGCCCGAGATCGCCACAGAGATGGCGATCGTGATGGCGAACTGTTTATACATCTCACCGGTCAACCCTCCCAAAAATGCCACGGGGATAAATACCGCGGAGAGTACCAGTACGATCGCCACAAGTGCGCTGGAAACCTCTTTCATCGCGGTAAATGTGGCTTCTCTCGGGCTGAGCCCTTCGCTCATGTGTCTTTCGACGTTTTCGATCACGATGATGGCGTCATCGACCACGATACCGATGGCAAGTACCAGACCAAAAAGCGTCAGGAGGTTGATACTGAAGCCAAAGAGGTGCATCCCGGCAAACGCACCGATGATCGAAACGGGAACCGCCAGGATAGGGATGAGCGTTGCCCTCCAGTTTTGCAAAAAGAGGAAGATTACCCCGATAACCAGGAGAAGTGCTTCGATAAAGGTATAGACCACCTCGTTGATGGAGATCTCGACAAAGTCTGTTGCATCGTAAGGTATCTCGTAGGAGACGCCATCCGGGAAATTTTCAGCCGCTGCTGCGAGTACTCTTTTGGCCTCTTTTGCCGTCTCAAGTGCATTGGCACCCGATTGGAGGAAGAGGGCTACGGGGATCGCAGGGACCTTGTCGAGTTTGGAGACGAGGCTGTAGCTCTGTGCTCCCAGTTCTACCGTGGCGACATCTTTCAGTCTTAGTGCTGCACCGTCTTTCTGGGAACGCAGTATGATCTCGTCAAACTCTCTTGGATCGCTCATGCGCTCCTGTGCCAGGATGGTATAGGTGAACATCTGCTTTTCATCCAGCGGCTCGGCACCGAACTGTCCTGCCGCATACTGGGCATTCTGCTCTTTGACCGCATCGATCACATCTTTGGGCGTCAAGCCGTAGAGAGCGAGTTTTTCAGGGTCTATCCATACACGTATGGAGTAGTCTTTCGCCCCGAAGATGACCACATCACCGACCCCTTTTACCCTTTTCAGGTCATCGGTAATATTGACAAGCGCGTAGTTTGAAAGATAGGTCGTATCTCTGCTCTTGTCAGGCGAATAAAAGAGTGAGACCAGAAGCATGCTCGGAGATCTTTCGTAGACCCTGACCCCCTGTCTCTGTACTGCTTCGGGGAGACGCGAGAGCGCGACCTGGACCCTGTTGTTGACATCGATCTTGGCATCATCCGGATCTGTCCCGACTTCAAAGAAGACATTGATGCTGACCCTTCCGCTGTCCTCGGCACTTGAACTCATATAGATCATGTTCTTTGCGCCGTTGATCTGCTCTTCGAGGGGTGCGGCTACCGTTTTGGAGAGTGTTTCGGCACTTGCACCGGGATAGGCTGCGGAAACCACGATCTGAGGCGGTACGACTCTGGGGTACTGCTCAATGGGCAATGTGACCATAGAGGCGATCCCCGCAAGTACGATAATGATGGAGACTACCGCAGAGAAAACCGGTTTTCTGATAAAAAATGCACTAAACATCTATTTCCCCATCTCAACGACTTTGGCATTCGGCCGTACTTTCGGGATATTGTTGACAATGATCTTCTCTCCCTCTTTGAGCCCGCTTTTGACGATGATCCCCTCTTTGGTGAGGATATCGGTTTTAATGGGTCTTATTTTGGCAGTACCATCCTCAACGACATAGACCATCGCACCGTTTGGCGTCTGGAGAAGTGCTTCTTCGGGGATTACTGCCGTATTTGGAGTGATCAGCCCCTTGATGCTTACCTTGACAAAATCTCCTGCCAGCAGCTTGCCGTCTTTGTTGTCGATTTTTGCTCTGATCAGGAGTGTGTTGGTGTTCTGGTCGATCTCCGGAGCGATGAAATCGATCGTTCCGTTTTGCTCGGATTCGTTGTTCTGCCGGTCAAGGAGTTTGATCACCGTTCCGGGTTTTTTGATCTGTGACAGATAAAGCTTGACATCGCTTTTCGGGAGGGAGAACTCCAGGTGAAGTGGATCGGTATTGGTAACAGTCGTCAGCATGGAGCTCTCCGAGCCTGCCTGGATATAGTTGCCGATATCCTGTTTTTTGATCCCTGCGATGCCGTTGATCGGCGCTTTGATGACCGTATAGTCAAATTCGATCTGCGCCTGTTTCAGGTTTGCCTTTGCCGTGGAGAGCTCCGCCTTGGCATTGGTGTACTCATAGAGATAGGCATCGATCTCTTTTTGGCTGATAGCGTTTGTTTTCTGGAGTGCCTTGGCTCTCTGCCAGTCTTTTTCGGCCCTCTGGAGCGTTGACCGGGCTTTCTCCAGTCCCGCCTGTGCAGTTTCGAGTTTTGCCTGGTAGATATCCTGTTCGATGGTGTAAAGAGGGTCACCTTTTTTGACAAAAGCCCCTTCAGTAAAATGTTTTTGCTCAAGGATACCCGAAACCCTCGCTACGATATCCACCTTTTCATAGGCATTGATGGCAGCCGGATAGGTTTTTTCTATCACGGCATCTTTGTAGCGTACCTGATAGACGGCTACAGGCAGAGGTGGCATCTTCTTCGCCTGTGGTGCCTGCGCGTGATTGTCATTCTCATTGTCGCTGCATCCGCTCAACCCCAATAAGAGTGTGCACAAAAGTATGCCGTAGAAGCACCTTGTTTTGATCGGTTCCATATTGACTCCTGTATGGTGATATTTATCTTTCTGGAAAGATATCATTACTTGGCTTAAATTATCTTTCTAGAAAGATGATTAAATCAAGCTATTATCTAATTTATTATACAATTTTCACAGAAAGACGATTTGAAAGAGATACAGGGCAGTCAGATGAAACAGGATATGTTAGCTTTTATTGAAGAGAAGCGCAGGTTTTTTGAAGAGAACCTGGCTGATCAATATCCGGACTCTAAAATGTTGGTAAATATAGGGCTGCCCCTTGTACTTGTCAATAAACTTTTCAGCGAAAAAAAAGAGAAAATGTTCTCTGCAAAATACAATCTCTCGACATCGGAGTTTGATGTTTTAATGACCTTGCTGTGTCATATCGAACCGATGAGCCCTACCAATCTATATGAGAGTATGATCTTCTCTTCGGGCGGTATGACAAAGCTGCTTAAAAAACTCGAAGAGAAAGGTTTGATCAAAAGGATACCGTCTCAAAAGGACAAGAGAAGTCTGCTTGTGTCACTGAGCAGAGAGGGGAAAAAGCTTGTCTCTGATGCGTTTGGGGACGTAGTGAAGATCAACACGGAAGTTTTGTCCAAACTCGAAGAGAGCGAACAGGCTACGCTTGAAAATCTGCTGAAAAAGTTACTGACTGAACTCACCTAGCTTTTAGGATCAGGCGGGCTCTCTTTTCCGTTTTTTGTCTCTCTCTTTTATGAGGTGCATTGACCTCTCCTTGACCGGTAAAATATCGTATAGGAGATCATGTGAAGTTAAAATTATTGCTATATAATAATCATAGTCTATTCGTATAAGGAAGATATATGGAGCTTACATCCAATCTTACGCTGGAGCTGTCAGACCAGCCTTTTTTGCTTGAAAAAAGAATTCAACTTCTCAACGCTATCAAGCAACATGGTTCCATTTCCAAGGCCGCCAAAGCAGTACCGATGAGCTATAAGGCTGCCTGGGATGCGGTCGATACGATGAATAACCTCTCCCATACCCCTATCGTATCCAGGGAGACCGGGGGAAAAGGCGGCGGAGGAACCACGCTGACCGAGTACGGGGAAAACCTGCTGAAGACCTACAGCATACTGAAGGAGGAACAAAAACGTTTCCTGGAAAGGCTGAAACAGGTGACTGATGTTGACAAAGGTACCCTTAAAACGATAGGAAGGCTCTCCATGCAGATCAGCGCAAGAAACCAGCTTTCCGGGACGATAGAGAGGATCATCAAGGGGGCAGTCAATACACAGCTTCATGTTCAGCTTAAAAGCGGGAATAGGTTGGTTTCCATCATCACCAACAATGCAGTCGAATCTTTGGGGCTGGATAAAGGTGATGATATCACGGCTATTTTCAAGGCGACTTCGGTACTTTTGGCTACAGGTGAGATACATATCAGTGCACAAAATAAATTTGAGAGCACCGTAGAGAGCATACATGCAGGCAAGGTCAATGCAGAAGTTGTTCTCTCTATGGGGGATATTGACAGGATTGTTGCGGTGGTGACGAAAGAGTCGGTTGAGGCTCTTAAGATTGCGCCTGGCAGCAAGGTGTGTGCGGTCATCAAAGCTACGGATATCATGATCGGCAAGTAGTTTCTCTTCTCCTGCAGATGCTTCTACAAGATAAATGAAAAGATGAAACAACAAAAATATTATACATTCTTTCAACAGCAGATCAGGCTTCTGGTCTGGCTCTCTTTGATCCCCGGTCTGGTGTATCTATATTTCGGATATCTCTTCGGGCTCTTTTTTTCCGCATCGGTATGGTATCTCTCGATGGTCTCTATCTCGATTTACGGGATACATCTGGAGCGCGGGTTTATACAAAAAAAGATGGATCACGATGCACTCTCGCGATGGTATCGGCAGGTGGTTCTGTTTATGTATCTTATTTTCGGTACATGGATGGCTGCTTTTCTGCTCTATTCTACAGAGACAGAACATCATCTTCATTATATAGCGATCTTTACACAGCTCGGGGCTTCCGTTGTTGCTTCGACATTGCTGGTCTCTGACCGGAAGATGTTTGTGCCCATATTGGTGGTCCTGATGGCTCCTCTGAGTATCTATTTTGGGCTGATAGACACCTGGTACGGTTATGTGCTTTCCCTTTTTTCCCTGATCTTTTTGGGCGTACTGCTTTATGCATCGAACAACACCTATAAACTTCTGGAAACAAGCTATTACAATGCACAGCATGATGTGTTGACCGGCCTTCATAACAGGCGCTACTTTATCGAATACATGGAGTCCCTGGTAGAGAGGCTTGCTGTCACGAAAAAGAGAGCCTATATCCTGCTCATAGACCTCGACCATTTTAAAACGATCAATGATTCGCTTGGACACGATGTAGGGGATCTTCTGCTTCAGGAGGTGGCAAGGCGTATCGGTCTGTTCTGTCGACAGGCTCATGTGGTGGCAAGGCTTGGCGGTGATGAGTTCGTAGTGGTCAGCAGAGATTTTGACACCGGTGTCTCTATCAGTGATATAGAAGTGTTCGCTGAAAAATTGCTTCTGAAGCTGAAAGAGCCCTATCGCATTGACCATCACCACCTCTATATCAATGCAAGTATAGGGGTAAGTAAAGTCGACGACACAAAGATGGATGGCCAGAGTTTTCTCAAAGAGGCTGATATCGCGATGTACGAAGCGAAAGCACTTGGCAGGGATGGCATCATCCTCTTCAACCGCGCATTGGCAAACCGTGTAGAGAGGAAACTCCTCATAGAGCAGAATCTGCATCTGGCGTTGAAGGAAAAGAGGATAGAGATCTATTTCCAGCCTCAAGTCGATGGAGATCAACATCTTGTGGGGTGTGAAGTCCTTAGCCGGTGGAAAGATCCGGAACTGGGGCTTATCTGCCCCCATGAGTTCATACCGATAGCGGAGAACACAGGTATGATCATCGAACTGGGGGAGTATGTTCTGGAGGAGTCATTAAAAACCTTTCGAGCATGGCTGGACCAGGGATACGATATCCGGCAGTTTTCGATCAATATCAGTGTAAGACAGCTTTTTTACACAGATTTTCTAAAGAAGGTTGACGGGCTGATGGAAAAATACCTGGAGAAGGAGGAACGGCATAAGATCGTCTTTGAGATCACTGAGAGTGTGTTGGCGGAAGATATCGGGAAGGTCATCAAGATACTCTCAGCCCTTAAGGCACTCGGTATCTCTCTTTCTATGGATGATTTTGGTACGGGATACTCTTCGTTGAACTATCTCAGGAGACTGAACGTGGATGAGCTGAAGATAGACAAGAGCTTTATCGACCATTTCAATGAAAGTACGGCAGACCAGGTGATGGTGACTACGATCGTCTCTATCGCGCAAAACTTCGGGCTCAAAGTCGTGATAGAGGGGATAGAGACGAAAGCGCAGTTCGATCTGCTGGCGTATTATGGCTGTTTTGCCTATCAGGGGTTCTATTTTTCCAAACCGCTCAGTCAAAAATCCTTTGAAAAAACGTATCTGATCCTTTAGTGTGCCTGATATGCTGCGCGATCTTGTGGATCGCCATGGCATAGTCGGAGCTCGGGTTGTACCTGATGAGGATCCTGAAGTTGGGAGCCCCCAGCCAGAGTTCGTCAGATGCTTTATCGGTGAGCTTGATGAGTCTGGCCTTTGTGTATCTGTAGTGAGTCTTTGGTGTGATACCGAAGCTTCTCAGTTTGGAGAGGGTATAGGAGGTTTTGTAGCCTGTCTTAAGCCCCTTGTAGCGCTTTCCTTTATAGTCTGCCCTGACGGCTACCTGTGCATCCTCTTTCCATCCGTTTTTATGCATGAACCTTGCGATGATCCCGATACCGTCCTCCGCAGACCAGGGATCTTTCTTCCCGTCACCGTTGTAGTCCATCCCGTATTTACGGTAGACAGAAGGGATCTGCTGCACCACCCCCATCGCGCCTGCAAATGATCCTTTGAGCCGGCAGGGGTCAAAACCCTCTTCGCGGCACATCAGAAAAAAGTGCTCAAGCTCGGATCTGAAAAACTTCTGCATACGGTTTTTGTGAAATGCCAGCGTAGCAAGCGAGTCAAGCAGCCGGTACTCTCCGGTATACTCCCCGAACTTGCTCTCTACGCCGATGAACCCTACGATATACTCCGCATCGACATGATACTCCTCTTCAGCTTTTTTGAGTATCCTGGCATACTTTTTTTTGAACTTTTCGGCTTTTTCAAGCGAATCAGGATCCAGGACATGGGCCTTGAACCGCTGCCAGCTCCCTACGGTCGTATTTTTCCTGTATCTGCCCGTATATCTAGCCAGGGTATCTCTGTCAAGTTTTGCATCTTCCAGCAGACGCTTGAGGTCGCTGCTTTCAAAGTCGTGCTTTTTGACCATCTGCCGGATGAATTGCTGTGCCTCTTTTTTCGCAAGGAAATCATAGGGGATGGGAGGCCGATCCTCATTGGCCAGAAGGATAAACGGAAGCATCAAGATAACAAGGATCTGCAGCATTATATTTCCTTTTGCTGATTGAGCACAAGAAGCGCATCACGGTAGATCGGTTCGTCGATAAAGCCGTAGGTCTCATCCATAAAGCCGTTTTCCCCGTGAGCGGCATGGGCTTCAAAAACTTTTTTGATATCTCTGGCCCGCTGAATAGTTGCCTGGTCTATACCGAAGACTTCATTGGCAATAGCCACCTGTTTGGGCCCCATGCAGGCTTTGCTCTCAAAGCCCATCATCCTCTCATGTTCGCACCAGGCTCTGAAGGTTTCGGTGTCATTGTACTCCTGGAACATAAAAGAGATCGGGTGGATCCCGGCGGTTTTCGCATCGACAAGGAACTTGCCGAGGATGTAGTCTATCGTCGGGTTGCCGAGCCTGACGATAGACTGGGGAAGCCCCAGTGAAGTAAGAAGATCAAGGATACCGAGGTTGGCTACCGTAAAACGTTCATCAATCCGCAGACGGCTCAGATTCTGGTAGGCTTCTTTGGTCTCCAGGGAGATATGCAGCTCTTTATCCGGGGAGAGGAGGGTAAGGGCACGTGCGATCTCCAGCTCGTTTTTTACCTTGGCTACCCGTACCGCATCAAAGCCGAAATCGTTCAGAAATGCGATCTCCTCTTCACCGCCTTCTCCCAGAGGGTTCGTACGTACGATAATGAAACTGTTGGAGGTGTGCATATGCGAAACGAAGAGTGCGATGTTGTAGAGCGCCTCTTTTTTTCGGCTTGGGGCGATGGCATCCTCAAGGTTGAGGGTGATCATATCCGCATCGCTGCAATCAATGCGGTTGAGATGTTTCAGTTGGAGCGGGTTGAGCATCATGTTGGAGCGGAAGGTACGTGAGGTGTTTCTGGGTTTATAGGATCTACCGAAGTGCTTGCTGTAGGCTTCAAGCGGAAGTGTATCGAGAAAGTCCAGGCTCTCAAAGATCATAGCGGTTTGCCTTTTTTCCAATTGTACACTATGGCGCGTTAAGATAAACATAGGCTATAATCCTATATGCTAAAGTACATCGACGGATACAACACACAACTCAAGGCGCAGGTGCGAAAACTCATCGAAGAGGAAAAACTGGGCGATTACCTGCTTTCCCGTTACCCGGATACCCATGCCTATACCACAGACAAGGCACTCTACGGGTTTGTGCAGGAGATGAAAAACGGTGCACTCAAAAATGCGGCCCCTCTCTCCAAGGTCCTTTATGACACCAAGATCAGGGATATCAACAAAGCGCTGGGTACGCATACTTTCGTCTCCCGGGTGCAGGGCGGCAAGCTCAAGGCGAAACATGAGATACGCATCTCCAACCTTTTCAAGAAAACTCCCGAGGCTTTTTTGAGGATGATCGTCGCACACGAGTTGGCGCACCTCAGGGAAAAAGAGCACAACAAGGCGTTTTACAAACTCTGTGTCCATATGGAACCGGAGTATCACCAGCTGGAGTTTGACACGAGGCTCTATCTGATCTACAGGGAGCATTTTGGAGAGCTCTATTAATATGCTATCATGTCTGAAGCTAAATAAAGGAACAGAGCATGAACAGGAAGATCCAGGAGATTATCGAGCAGATGGAAGCGCTGGAAGAGAAGCTGAAGAGCGAGATCGAGGCGCAGGAAAAACATATCACCTACGAGATCAAGGAGGGGTATGTAAAGTTTGAAGAGAGTGTGCTGAAACAGCAGCGTGAAAATATGAAGGGGCTCTACCGTTTCTTTGCAGAGATCCCGCCGCTGCATCTGATCACTTCGCCTTTTGTCTACGGGATGATCATCCCTGCCGCACTGCTTGATATGACGCTTTTCATCTACCTACACGTGATCTTCCGTATTTACGGATTCAAACTTGTCAGGCGCAGCGACTATATTGTCTTTGACCGGCAGTACCTTCGCTATCTCAATTGCATCGAGAAGTTTAACTGTATGTATTGCTCCTACTTTAATGGGCTGATGCAGTATGCCGCTGAAATAGCGGCAAAGACCGAACTCTACTTCTGTCCCATCAAACATGCCAAAAAGACGTTATACAGGCATCGGTACCATAAAAACTATTTGGCATACGGTGACGGGGAGGGGTATCAGGAACGACTGAAAAAGATCAGGGAAGAGATCGATAAAACGCCTGCTTTATGAAAACGGGGTATGCGCCGCGGGCAGAAGGCCGCTTCATGCGGAAGTGCTGCTCGGATGGATGGCCATTTGCGGATAGGGGATGGAGATACCGTGTTCATCCAGCGCCAGTTTGATCTGCTCGATTACCTCATAGTAGGCGTTCCAGTACTCCTCGGATTTTACCCATACCCTTACGGTGAAGTTGACGCTGCTGTCTGCCAGTTCGCTGACGGCGACGAGCGGAGCGGGATCGGTGAGGGCATACTGGTTGCTTCTCAGTACAGAGTAGAGCACCTCTTTGGCTTTTTTGAGATCATCCTCATAGCCTATCCCCACCGTATGGTCGACCCGTCGCATCGGTTTGTTGGAGAAGTTGACGATATTGCCTTTTGTGATCGCCGCATTCGGCACGATGATCGTGCGGTTGTCCACCGGGCTGATCGTCGTGTTGAAGAGGTTCATGCTCTCTACCGTCCCTTCTGCACCGCCGGCACTGATGTAGTCCCCCACCTTAAAGGGCCTGAAGATCAGGATGATCACCGCCGCGCCGATATTGGAGAGTGTATCTTTGAGCGCCAGGCCGATCGCAAGACCCGCCGCACCGAGGATTGCCATAAAAGAGGTCGTCTCGACGCCAAGCTGCCCCAGGGCAGCGATGATCACAACGATCAGGAGCGAATAGTAGATCGTAGCCTGTACGACATCGGTGAGCATCGCATCGACCTCATATCTCTGCATCAGTCTCTTCGAGAGCCTGCCCAGTGACCTGGCGATGATCTTGCCAAAATAGAAGATCAGTATCGCGCCGATCAGGTTCATCCCGTATTCGGTTACAAAATTGATCAGTAGGTCCTGATAGTAGCCGCTCTGTGCCTTTTCGATAGTGATCTCCGAGAGTTCTTTGGTGACGTTCATAGGTGATTTCTCCTTGCTGTTGATCTCCTGTCAGTATATCTCAAAATGCGTTATAGCCGTTTTAGAGTATAATACAAAAAAATAGGCATGGTGAACCCGATGGTGAGATGGCTGATACTGCTTTCCCTTTTGATATCTACGCTTTTTGCGGGCGAGGAGAGATGCCCCGTAGAGGGCTGTCCGGCCTACAACAACCTCAAACATAGCAAAAACACGGACAATCTCTCACTCGATACGCAGAGGGCTTACCCGGTACTCAGAAAACACAAAGGGCAGTATCTCATCCTTATCAGGGGAGAGAACCCCGCACAGCGATGGGTGGATGAGCGCTGTTTTGATGGGCAGGGGAAGAAGCCTGCCGATACTTTGTTCAAGCCTGAGAGGCAGGAAGAGGCAGAGTCCAAAGAGAATATCCTTGCCCTGAGCTGGCACAATGCCTATTGCGAGACGCACCGCCATAGAAAAGAGTGTCGGCGCAGCCTGTTGGCGCTGGGCAAAGAGAGATATGCAGAGCGGCACTTTGTGCTGCACGGGCTCTGGCCCCAGCCCAGGTCCCATACCTACTGCGATGTCGACAGGGAGCTTGTGCAGCTGGACAGGCTTGGGCAGTGGCAGCACCTTCCCTGCCTGGTGATAGAGGAGGAGGTAGAGAAGCGGCTGGAGAGGGTTATGCCCGGATATGCCGCCGACCTTCACAAGCATGAGTGGATCAAGCACGGTACCTGTTACGGTACGGATGCCACAGGGTACTTCGGGGATGCCGTCAGCCTCACCGAACAGCTCAACAACTCCAGGGTGGGCAGTTTTTTCAGGGATCAGAGAGGGAACCGTGTGACGATTCGGCAGGTCAGGTCGATCTTTGACCGTACCTTTGGCCGGGGTGCAGGGCAGCGTGTGGAGCTGAAGTGCGAGAAGGGGATGATCACGGAACTCTGGCTCCACCTTGGAAGCGGAAGCGATGACCTTGGTATCCTGCTTCAAAGAGGGAAGAAGAGCAGAAGCAGATGTCAGGGCGGCATCGTAGACAGAGCGGGATTTCAAAGATAGGATGGATATGGATAAAACAGATGTACTCGAAGCCCTCAAGCACTCCAATGTATTTCTCACGGGAGGTGCAGGGGTGGGGAAAAGCTATATCACCAACGAGGTGATCACCCACTACAGAAAAACAGGCAAACAGGTCGTTTCACTGGGCTCTACGGGAGTGAGTGCCGTCAATATCGGCGGCTTTACGGTCCACAGCTTCTTTGTCTTCGGGATCGCGAACAACTTTGAAGAGCTGGAACAGCATGACAGACGTAACAAAAAGAGGCTGGGTGACCTCAAAAAGGTGCTCAAGGCGACAGACCTGATCATCATCGATGAGATCTCTATGGTGAGTGCCGACCTGCTCGATATGATCGCCTACAGGCTCAACCGTTATGGCTATCTGGGCAAAGTGATGTTTGTGGGAGATTTTTTCCAGCTGCCACCGGTGCAGAAACAGCAGAAAACGGATGTTTTCGGAGAAAGGCTCTATGCTTTTGAGAGCAGTGCATGGGAAAATTTCGATCTCACGGTGATCGAACTGACGGTGATGAAGCGTACGCAGGATGCAGAGTTTACCCATATCCTCTCCAAGGTGCGCAAAGGGATCTGCGATGAAGAGGTAATTGCCTATATGGTGAGGCTCTGGAACAATGCGCTCAAAGAGGAGAACCCTACCTATCTTTTCGGACGCAATCTTGAGGTGGAGCAGACCAACCGTGCCAAGATCAACGAACTGGAGAGCGAAGAGACGATCCTCTTTGCCGATCTGGAGATGCACGGGAAGATACACGAGAAGAGGCTGGCTTCATGGAAATCGATGCTTCCTATCTCAGAACAGCTGACACTCAAAGAGGGGGCGCCTGTACTCTTTACGGTCAACAAGTGGGGGAAGTTCGTCAACGGCGAGCGCGGGGTACTCCACAAGATAGAAGATGACTATCTCATCGTGGAAAAAGATGAAGAGTATGTCAGGGTAGAGCGTCATGCGTTTGACCTGCTCGATATGCTGGTCCATGATGACGGCAGTGTCGAGTCGATGTCACTGGCGACACTCTCCCAGTACCCCCTGAAACTGGCGTATGCCGTGACGATCCACAAGAGCCAGGGGATGAGTATCGATAACCTGGTCTGTAACGTGGACAATATCTTTGCCCCCAGCCAGTTCTATGTAGCGATCTCACGGGCGGTTGACCCGAAGCATCTCAGGATCGACTTCAACCGCGGTGACCTGACACAGTACCTCAGGCGTGTACTGCATGTCGACCAGAGGGTTGTGGAGTATTATGACAAGGTGGGGACGCTGAAGGAGTGAGTTGAAGCGGGGGTGTGTCTCTTTGGAGCACAATCTCCTACTGCAGCTTTTCCAGGTACGCTTTCAGGATATGCGCATGGCTGTGTTTTTTGTCTTTTGCGCCATAGAGAAGTATCAGCGTTTCCTGGTCCACCTCTTTAAGATGCTCTTTTGCCTCTTTTTCATGCGTCTCCAGCTCGCTTAGGTATTTTTTTCTGAAATCACTCCATTTCTCGGGATCATGGTCAAACCATTTCCGCAGGTCGCTGCTCGGAGCCAGATCTTTCCAGTGGGCGTCAAGATCCGCCTCCTCCTTTGAGACGCCGCGCGGCCACAACCGGTCCGCAAGCACACGATACCCCTGCGGCACGTCATCCTCATAAATGCGATGTATCTTGATATCCATTCCTGCTTCTCCTTTTCCCATTTTGGCAACAGAGTGTCAGGTTATATCGCGCAGGCTGCGTAACCACGCACTAAGATAGAGGGTAAAGTTTCTTTGGTTTGTTCCTCGTTCCCGATCTTCTGAGAGTGTGTTCTTTCACACTCTCTGGAGCTTGGGGACGAGGGGAACCGGGGAGATCTGCTGTTTTATACTTTTCCAATGTTTGGACAACTACTTCCAATGGTTTTGCATATATTTCCGGTAAATTAAATTCATTTTCTTCTAATTCAAATGCCAACTTTTCAATCGGTGGATTAAATTGTGCATTGACACCTTCTTTATTTCCTCTGGCATCAACTTTGTACCAACCATACTCTTTTAGATAAATTGCATTTAATCCATGTAGGCAATAGATATCATCTTTGTATTCACTGCAACTTAATCTTTGGTAACAAAATCCTGTAGGAATATTGTTAGCTCTTAGCAAAGAAGCTAATAAATGACTTTTTGCATAACACCAACCTGTTTTATATTTTAAAACATCACTTGCTTTTATAGTTGAAATATTATCTTTATGCTCTCCTGTATGATTAATATTGTCTCTTACATATTCAAAACAGTTTTTTGCTATCTCTAAATCTTTTATATATTCAATTTCGCAAAATTCAGTTTCCATTAAATTAGTTTCCTTGTAATTTCGTATGCTAACTATTTATTAGAGGAACCTTGTGCCTGCACTCTCCGTGAGACAATGTCCTCTATCCCCTTGATTGAAGTATGAGTAGTATACAAAAAATGTCCGGCTGTTTCAAGAAATCCTATAAGGATTTCGTCACCACCTCAATATACCCCACCGGGCGTATATGCAGAAGGTTCTCCTCGATCGTCACGACATCTCCGTCGAGTTCGATGAGATTGTGGTGGTTTTGCAGGTCGATGGTCATCTCCCGGACCTCTCCGTAGAAGCTTCCAAACCTTTTGATGAAACGGAAGGGGGTGAAGATAAAGAACTTCCGTGGGCTCATCAGCATAAAGGGGGTAAGGAGCAGGTGGGCCGGCAGGAGCAGGAGTACGGCAAGGAGGTACTTCAGCGGGCCGTGTTCGATCCATCCGAAACGCAATGTCTCCGAGAGGATGATATGCTGCAGGTCGCCCATATTGCCCGCAGAGAACAAAAATAGCTCCTCGTTGAGTTTGAAGAGATGGTGTTTCTCTTTGCCGGGAGTTTCTCCTCTGGCAAGCAGATCGAGCACCTCCTCCACCTTCGGGGTCTGATGTATCCTGGCGACAAGGTTGAACGAACCTGTAGGGTTGAGGATGAACGTCGGGATGCGTTCCATGTCGTGAAGCTGCTGGAGCGTACGCCGGATACGCCCGTCCCCGCCTGTGATGATCACATAGTCATACTGTTCTATATTCTGTATTCTGGTGATCTGAGAGATATCGATAGAGGTGATATCCAGCCCGGTATGTCTGATCTCTTTGTCGATAGAGAGTATTTGCATCAATAGCCTTTAGATATTTGATCTATTTGGTTACAATTATATCTATGAAAATTGAAAATGAAGATGCCCTCGATCACCTTATCATCTGTCATCAATGCCATACACTGCATGAGGAGATTCCCATCGAGGATGGGACGAAAGCATGCTGCGTGGAGTGCCACAGTGTATTGTACAGGTATGACTCAAAACTGATAGACCACGGACTGGCGCTTTCCCTCACCGCACTGATATTTTTTGCGGTGGCAAACTTTTTCCCGGTCGTTCGGATCGAGATGCTGGGGAACGAACAGTTCATCACGATACCCATGACCTTTCTCTCTCTGTTCGAGAACGGCTTTTATGTTGTGGGATTATTGTGTGCGGTCGTGCTCTTTCTTTTCCCGTTGGCGATCTTTACGCTCTATGTCGTGCTTTTTCTGATGTTGAAACTCAAAAAAGGGGAGGATCTCAGCAGAAGAGTTCTGGTCTGGCTCTCCTATATGAAGCCGTGGAGCATGAACGACATCTTTCTGATCAGTATCCTCGTGGCACTGGTCAAACTGATCGGCTATGCCCAGATACATATGGGGATCGCATTTTGGGCTTTGGTGGTGTTTGTGCTTTTGGATATCTATATGACAAAGCATATCCACCTCAATGAGATTTGGATGCTGAGAAAGCAGATCCTTATGGAGAAATAATGGTTGAGATCGATGAAAAAAATCTGATACGCTGTCCGGTATGCGAAGCGGTCAATATCGACAAAGGCAGGGATAACAGGTGTCGGCGCTGCGGCTCGCCTATCTACAGGTACAGACGTTTCAAGACCGAAAAGAGCTGGGCATACCTGATCACGGCGATCATCGCCTACATCCCGGCAAACCTCTATCCGATGCTCGTGAGTACACAGTTCGGGAAAGTGGAGGAGAGTACGATCGTAGGGGGGATCATACTGATGTGGGAGTCCGGCTCCTATCCGATCGCGGCGATTATCTTTTTTGCTTCGATCCTGGTCCCCATCATGAAGTTTCTGATTTTGGTTTATCTGCTAATTAGTGTAAAATACCCTTTAGGAAAAGATAAAAAAGTCAACAAGCATAAATTGTATTATATGACTGAAGCGATTGGCCCCTGGTCGATGATCGATGTCTTTGTCGTGGCGATACTGGCTGCATTGATCCATATGCACAATGTACAGATCATCGCAGGAACGGCCGCGACGGCATTTGCCCTTTCAGTCTTTTTTACCCTTTTGGCAGCGCAGGCTTTTGATGAAAGCCTTATCAAGGAGAACCGTTAATGTCCCAAAACATTCCGCACGTGGAAGCGTCTACAAAGTTCAACTTTGTTACCTCTATCTGGATCGTACCTTTTGCAGCGCTCCTGATCGCTGCATGGCTGGCGTATCAGTATTACTCGGAACTGGGGCCCGAGATCAAGATCGTCTTTCCCAACAATGAAGGGTTGCAGGCAGGGCAGAGTGTCATCAAGTACAGAGATGTCACGGTCGGGAAAGTCACCCGGATCAATCTCGAAAAAGAGGGTTCACAGGTCGCCGTCTATGCGCGCATGGACAAGTCCGCAGAGCCTTTTCTCAATGAGTATACGAAATTCTGGATCGTCAAGCCTGAAGTGGGGCTTGGAGGGATAAGCGGGCTGGATACGCTGATCTCCGGGACCTATATCAATGTCTATGCCCAGAAAGGTGGTGAGTTCAGGAAGGTCTTTACCGGGCTTCCCTATGTCTACAGGGCAGACAGGGAAGGGGAGTATTTCCGCCTCAATGCCCCCCAGGCGTACAATATAAGCCAGGGAACCCCTGTCTTTTTTAAAAACATCAAAGTGGGAGAGGTGGAATACATCACGATCTCACTGGATGATCGGGGTATCGATTTTTATGTCTATATTGATAAGGCGTATGTCCCCTATGTCCATACGGATTCGAAATTCTGGATCAGGAGTGCCCTTGATGTGGATATCTCCAACGGAAGGCTCAATGTCAATATCGCACCCCTCTCCCATATGATACAAGGGGGGATCTCCTTCTCCTCTTCGGGAGAAGATCCCGGCAGGCCGGTACCGGACGGACATCTTTTCGCTCTATACAAGAACATCAATGCAGCTGAAGGGCAAAAGGTCGGTAAGGGAGGCAAGGCGGTCGAAAGATTTGAACTTCATGTGCTTGATTCGGTTGCCAAGCTCAGACAGGAGGCTGCGGTACGTTATGAGGGGTATGAGGTGGGAAGAGTGACGAAAGTCTCCACGGTCTATGACCCCGAAACGCACAAGATGGCAGGTACGGTCTATCTGCAGATCGATACCTCATTCTTTGATAGCCAGAATGATCAGAATATTACCGGGGAGATGAACTTCAAAAAGGCGGTGGAAGAGGGGCTGCGCGCAAAGATCACCGCGACCGACCCGATCACCGGGACACTCTATGTGGATCTTGTTTTCAAAGAGGATACGTCTTATCGGGCGATCACCCAGGGGGAGAAGTATCCCGTCCTCCCTTCTGTCAGTGATCAAAGCAACGATCTGATGGGGCAGTTCAATGTGTTGGTGGCGCGTCTCAACAGGCTGCTGGAGTCGACCAATCAGGTAGTGGATGAAAATGCCAAACCGCTGCATGAGACGCTGACCAGCCTCAATGATACGATCAAACATATCAATACCCTGGTCGCGAAGAAAGAGACACAGGATCTGCCCGGCTCACTCGATCAGAGTATCAAGAAACTGACGCAGACACTGGAGAGTGCCAACCGTGTACTACAGGGGTACGAGCATGACTCTTTGATGAACAATCAGCTGGCACAAACCCTGAAAATGGTCACCGAGACCTCTGAAGAGATGACCAGGGTGCTCAGAATGATCAACCGTAAACCGAACGCACTGATATTTGGAGAAGAGTAATGCGAAACAGTATATTCATGGCTATCATGGTTCTTTTGATGACAGGCTGCGCGACAAAAAGCCACTACTATGTACTCTCTACGGCAACGCAGCCGTCCGATGTGCACCGGTCCGACCAAAGTATCGGTGTGATGCAGGTGCTCCTTCCCAGCTACATGGATAAGCGCAAATTGACCATAGCACGTTCAGGCAATCAGATATCCCAGCTGGATTCGGTACTGTGGGCGGAAGATCTCGATATCGGTCTTACCGAGCGTCTGATCAGTTTTCTGCAAAAGAAGTTTGACCAGCCGGATGTCTTTGCCTATCCGTGGGGCGTAGAGAGACAGCCTGATATCAAGGTCAAAGTGCAGATCAACCGTTTTCTGGCACAGGGAGGCATGGTCTATCTGGACGCCAACTATCTGATCATGGAGACCAGGAGCAGAAAGAGTCAAGCCTATCTTTTCAATACCGCGCTGCAAACAGGCACCGAACCGGCGGCTATCGTCAATACGATGGATAAAGCATTCGGCAGGCTGGAAGAGGATATCGCAGGCAAGATCAAGTGATCTGCTGCAGGGCTGCGGCTCTTTAGCAAAACCCCTTGAACAGGGTTTTATCTTCTATGAGAGGTGCCCTTATATTATTATGCTACAATATTTCTCAAAATTGAACGCAAAGGGTTATTCCTAAATGTCAGTAAAGTATTTCATTTTTTTGATGATCACTTCAGTAACACTGGTGGCCCAGGCCAGTGAAGAGGAAAAAACATACGGTATTCAGGCAGGAGTTGTTGAGTATGAGATCTATGGCGGGGGTGTTGTGACCCCGGAGTGCAACCTCTCGATAGAGGGATACGAAAAACTCTCTTTTAAAGAGTGGGGCGATGTGCGTATAGAAGCGATGGAACGCAAGGAGACACTTTTTGGTACGCTCTACAGCATAGAGAGAGAAAAGACACTGAAAAAGAGCGAAAAAGAGACGCTCTATACGGTGGATTTTCAGAACGAACGTATCATCACAACGAACCTTCTGGAAGGCGATATCGGAGAGGTGGATGTCAGCCGCATGGAAAAAACAGGCACGATGGACGTGGCATCACTGGAGTGCGAACTCTGGGAAGAGAGCAACAGAAAAGTCTGCCTGTACAAGGGAGTTGTCCTGTTAGATGAGAAGCGCTATCTGGGATTTGTCTACGGGAAACGGGCTGATTATGTCAATTTTGACCTCAATCTTTCCGAAGAGGAGTTTGTGCTTCCCGAGTATCCTCTCAAAGAAGACCTTCTGGTGAGAAATATGATCAAAACGACCCAGACCTACAGATCCGAGACGATCTCGGATAAGATCATCCGCACTAAAGAGGCTGATCTCAACACTACCGACAAAAATTATGCAAAGACCTTCAACGGGTTTTTTAATGAACTGTTTGAAAAAGAGAAAAACTATCTCCCCCTCCTGCTAAAAGCGATGCGGAAAACAAGGGCCTGTCTGCATACTGCGCAATCCCAGAGCGATACCTCCGAGTGCCTGATGGAGATCAGAGCATTGAAATCAGAGTTTAACGGTAACGGCAACCATACAGATATACTGATGGTAGAGGAGAACAAGGAGAAGATGCTGGATAATCTGGACATAAAGATCAGGGAGCTGAAGGTGAGAATGCCCTGTATCAACAGAGCGGCAAATATGACAGATCTTTCTGCCTGTATGAAGTGATCGAGTGAAGTTTTATCGTATCTATATCGAACTGACCAATGTCTGTGGACTCTCATGCAGCTTCTGTCCCACAAAAAACCTTCCCTCAAAACAGATGGAGCTTGCATTTTTTGAGTCGGTGGTCTCACAGGCTGCGGCCTACACCAAAGAGATCGCATGTCATGTGGTGGGAGATCCCCTGACGCTGCCCAACCTTTCGGGCTATCTGGATATACTCTACAAACACGGGCTCAGAGCGATACTGACCACCAGCGGGTATTTTCTCAAAAAGCAGCCCTACGACACACTCTTTCACCCTTCCGTGAAACAGATCAATATCTCCCTCAATGCATTCAACAAAAATGATACCAGGCTGACATTCGAGCAGTATATCTCTCCCGTTCTGGCGCTTTGCGAGGAGAAGAAAAAACAGGGCAAGGAACTCTTTATCAATCTCAGGGTCTGGAACCTTGATGAGATGATGAGCGAACGCAGCTTTAACGAAACACTCTTCAAGAGACTCTCCCAGGCATTTGATGTTCCGCTTTCTCTTGATGAGATCTATCATCAGCGCCCAAAATCGATCAGGCTTGCCTCCAAGGTGCTGCTGCATTTTGATGAGTATTTTGAGTGGCCATCCCTGAACAACCCGTTCTATGGTGATGGCACCTGCCAGGGATTGCAGTCGCATATCGCAGTACTGGCATCCGGGAAGGTAGTTCCGTGCTGTCTTGACAGTGACGGTGTCATAGAGCTGGGTGACCTGCATGAAAATAGTCTTGAATCGATCCTCAAGGGCAATCGTGCCCAGGAGATGCTTGCCGGTTTCAAAGCGGGGAAAGCGGTAGAAGAGCTCTGCCAGAAGTGCAGCTACAAGGAGAGGTTTAACGGGGAGTTAAAAATTAGAAGTTAGAAGTTAGAAAATGAATTCTCTGACAGATACCGTCATTCCGGACTTCGATCCGTTATCAGGATAACGGAGAGAATGATTCAGAGGGTCTAATTGTGTGGAGGGATATTTTTCGTTCTTATCCAGAGAGGTCTTCAAAACTCTCTGGTGATTAGGGGATGATACGCTGGAACTTGTTCCCCTCCAGCGAAATTCCGCCCATCAGCCCCTTCTCTCCGAAGATAAACGCGACGATCGGTTTTTCATAACTGATAGAAGAGAGGTCTTTGCTTTTTCCCCAGTCAATGATTGTAATCGTACCGTCAACGCCTGCTTCCCAGCCGTTGCTTGCGATAAAGTTTTTAAGAGAGGCATCACTCAAAAAAGCAATGATCATTGCATGCTGTTGTGCACCTGCCTGGAAACCGAACGAGGCACTTGTCACGCTGTAGTAGTGTTTGGTCTGCCCATTTACACGCAATACCCCCTGACCGTAACTTCCACCTACCATAAATCCGGCCTTGGTGATTTCAGGAAACACAAGATAACCTGATGCATTGTTGATAAACTGCTCTGCACCCTTGAATTGTTTCACAAATCTCGCTACGGCCGCATTACTGTCTCTTTCAAGTTTTTGTGCCGAACCTGCAGCCGAGAAAGAGGTGCTGAATGCCCAAACAAGCAGAATGGAGAAGAGCAAAGAAGGGAGTCTTAAATGTTTCATTGATAAATCCTTTATGTAGATGATAAAAAATATAGAACATTATAACAAATTAATGTAAATACAACTAAAATGTATATAATTACAGCATGGAAAAACTAACGATAAAAGCTTATGCAAAAAGACACAAGATCAGTATCTTCACTGCGATGAAGAGGGTAAGAGAGGGATCGGTCAGGAGCGAAACCGTACTTGAAGAGGGGAAAGAGGTCATCTATGTGCTGGAAGATACCGAAGAGGCAGAAAAACAGGAAAGCCGGATCACCACACCTGACCAAACACCAATAAGTCTTGAAAGCGAGATAGAACAGCTGAAAAAAGAGGTGGCTGCACTGAGAAAAGAGCTGGAGGCACTCAAAAAGAAGTTATAATGGTCAGATGAGAGTAGCCTATATCACTGACGAGATCTATCTGAAACATAATCCGGGTGTCGCACATCCGGAGTCTCCTGCCCGCCTGATAGCCATTAATAAGGCTTTGGAGGGAGTGAAAGAGAGGCTTATTGCTGTAGAACCTCTTTCTGCATCTGAAAAGCTCATTGCCCTTGTGCATACCCCTGAACTTATAGAAAAAATCAAAGAGGCCAGCAGCAGTGAAAGTGCGATTGATGCGGATACGGTCTGCAGCAAAGACTCTTTTGAAGCAGCGAAAAAAGCGGTCGGGGCAGGAATTGCCGCGGTGGACGGTGTGAAGGCGCGTACGTTTGAGAGAGCATTCTGTGCTGTCAGGCCTCCGGGCCATCATGCCACACCGACGGATGCGATGGGCTTCTGTCTCTTCAACAACATCGCGATCACCGCACGCTACGCCCAAAGTGCAGGGTACAAAAAAGTAATGATCATCGATTTTGATGTCCATCATGGCAATGGTACCCAACAGACCTTCTGGGAAGATGATACGGTTTTTTACTTCTCCTCCCATCAGTCCTTCTCCTATCCCGGGACAGGTGCGGAGTCCCATATCGGCGAGAGGAAAGGGGAGGGGTATACGGCTAACTTTTTGATGATGCCCGAAAGCGGAGATGAAGAGCTGCTGGATATCTATCAGAATGATCTGCCGCCGCTTGCAGCAAAGTTCAAGCCCGATATTATCCTTGTCTCAGCGGGGTATGACCTGCATGAGAGCGACCCGCTTGCCAGCCTTAATATCACGACAGAGGGCATCCGTAAAATGGTCAGAATAATTCTCTCCCTGAGCGACGTACCGTATATCTTTTTCCTCGAAGGGGGATATGACCTGGATGCCCTGGGGGAAAATGTAAAGGTCACGATCGAAGAGATGCTGCGCCAAGGGTGATGAAAAAAACTGCACTCAGTGATGAGTTTTTTTCTCAGAAAAGCTCTTTTTTTCAAATATTTGCAAAATCAGGCCTATTTATCAACAATTATTTCTATAAAAAAAGTATTTTAAATCAGTATTATTTATAATTTAGATGAAGGGGGAAGAGACCCCTCGCATTTCAATCACAAGGAAAGAGAGTGAGAAATAAGTTTTTGTATGCCGGTATGATCATCGCATCAGTATGGTTTGTCGGCTGTAACAGTGACAGCGCTGTGCAGGAGGAGGAACATGAGGTACATACGGTACATGAGGTACATTTCAGTTATGATGGGGAGACAGGGCCGGATTACTGGGGGTCATTGAAAGAGGAGTGGTCCACTTGTAACAATGGACTGGAGTTTACCGAGGTGGTTGAA
Organism: Campylobacterales bacterium; assembly: GCA_014763885.1. Lineage (GTDB taxonomy): Bacteria > Campylobacterota > Campylobacteria > Campylobacterales > Sulfurovaceae > Sulfurovum. Next base: position 70,886 of record JACXUO010000003.1, on the reverse strand, counting down.
GGAGAACTGCATCAGTCACCGGTTGACTTTGAGACTGCTATGGCAGCAGCCCCTGCATATACGTTGGACTATGATAAAGAGGTTCAGTTCAAGATGTCAAATAATGGACATACGATCATTTTCAATGTCGAAGAAAACAGTCCCAAGGTACATGTCATAATCAATGGGAAAGACTATGAACTCAAACAGTTTCATTTCCACTCCGCGAGTGAACATACACAACATGAAGTACACGCAGCGATGGAAGGCCACTTCGTGAATGTTGCCGAGGATGGATCTATCGCAGTGATCGGTCTGTTTATCGACAATGTAGCAGGTTCGGAGAATGAAGCACTTGGAAGTGCATTTGGATTTGCGATTCCGGAAGAGGGTGAAGAAAATCCGAATGTGATCACACTGAATCCTTCAGAGATGCTTCCGGGCGGCAATGTATACAGCTATTCGGGGTCTTTGACAACACCGCCATGTACCGAGAAAGTGGCATGGAATGTCTATGAGACGCATATAGGACTTCATGAAGATAAAGTAAGAGCATTCCAGGAACACTATGATCACAACTTCAGGCCTCTGACCGGTTTGTATTAATGATCTTCTCTGTTACACTGCTTCTTGTGTAACAGAGAATACTCTTCTACTCTTTTAAAATCTCACGATGGCTTTTTGAGCAAAAATCATAAACTAGGCACCATTTCGCTATACTACGTTCAAACTATTGATACGGAATGACAGAGTATGGAACAAAACAAAGAACCGCGTTTTAAAAAGGTCGTAGATGCCGCTGACGGACTGAGCCTTGGTATCTCAATGGTCGTGGCAGTGCTTTTCGGTGTAGGTATCGGCTGGCTGATGAGAGAGTGGACAGGTATCGGCTGGCTCTTCTGGCTTGGGGTGTTCTGGGGTATTGCTGCGGCGGTACTGAATGTATACAAAGCCTACAAAAAGCAGAAAAAAGAGCTGGACAAGCTTGCCAATGATCCGAGATACAACTACAAGGCGGCACAGAAGAGATATGAAGATGAGGATGAAGATGAGAAGTATTAGTTTGAAGATCCTCAAACTGCTTCTTGCCATGGACCTCCTGCTGATCGCCGGGAGTATTCTCTTTTTTGATATGAAGGTACTTTATAACACCCAGGTAGGGTTTTTCTCCTCGACCCTGGTGATGCTGGGGTCGATGTTCAGCTATCGCCGGATGGTCAACAAAAGGGTAGAACACAACATTATCACGGTTGATGACAGCAAGGATGTGATCGACAAGCTGGAAGATCCGCACGATCTCTACAGTGAGGATATCGTAGAGGACCCTGATGCGGATATCGCAGCAGCGATCAAAGAGGAGAAACAGCGCATGAAAGCCAACAGGCGTTCGCTCTTTCAGACCCTCAAGGATACCAAAGGAGCACTCTCCATCTACCGTATGAGTGCCTATATCCTGCTGGTACTGGGATTTCTCTATCTCAACAGGCAGGAGCTGCTGCACCTCCCAAGCTACCTGATCTCGCTGACGCTTCCGATCATCGGGATCGTCTGGGTACTTGTCTCAGACAAAGAAAACCAAACCCAAGATAGGGTAGAATAGTCCTAATTCTTACTTAGGACTTTTGATGTACAAACTTCTCTTATCCCTGACTGCATTTTTTACCTTCTCTCTTTATGCAGAGAGCGGCATCAAGTGTACTACCACTCCGATCCAACCTCTTCAGATCATTGACAAACCGATAGATTTCGGTAAAGCGCGTATCGAGATGACGAAAGCCTATATCGCGTCGCACTACGGAAAAAAGGTCGAGAGTATCGAGATCACTCCGAAGATCATCGTGCTTCACTGGACTGCGGAGATGAGTCTGGAGAAATCCTTTGACCGACTGAGACCCGAAAAACTTCTCTCTGACAGAAAAGATATCGTCAAGGCCTCCGCACTCAATGTCTCGGCACACTTTCTTGTCGCACGTGACGGGACGATCTACAGGCTGATGCCTGAAAACTGGATGGCAAGGCATGTCATCGGGCTGAACTACTCAAGCATCGGGATAGAGAATGTCGGAGGGAAAGGGAACAAAAGCGAGGATCTGACGCCTGCACAGCTACGATCCAATATCGCACTGGTCGGTTACCTTAAAGGAAAATTCCCCACGATCGAGTACCTGATCGGACACCACGAGTATACGCAGATGGAGGCGACACCGCTGTGGCTTGAACGGGATAAAGGCTACAGGACGGTAAAAAATGATCCGGGCAAAAAGTTTATGAGGGAGGTACGCAAAGCAGTCGAGTTCATGGAGCTCAAAAGAGCGCCGGAAGGCAGCAAGTGAATTCCGCTTTCGCTGCGCTGGACTGGGCGGTTTTTATCGCCTACTTCGTGGTATTGACCGTAACTTCCGTGCTGTTGAGCCGTATGAAAGTCAAGTCTACCCGTGACTACTTCGTCGGAGGGAACAGCGTCCCGATGTTCGCAGTGGCGGTCTCCGTACTCGCCACGTCCCAGTCAGCGGCAACCTTTCTCGGAGGCCCCGAGTACTCCTATACCAAAGATTTGACCTTTATCGGATTTTATCTTTCTGCTTTTGTCGCGGTATGGTTTGTGGCAAAAGTCCTGATCCCGCGTTTCTATATGATACAGGCGGTCACCGTCTATGAACTGCTTGAAAAGCGCTACGGCACTGCTGCCAAGAAGCAGGCAGGGGTGATGTTCCTTGTCGGCAGGCTTTTTGCCAGCGGGGCAAGGCTCTATATCGGGGCGCTGGCGATCTCGATGATCCTCTTTCTGGATATTGCTCCGATGCATGTGCTGCTCTCCGTCATCGTGTTGATGCTGGGGGCCTTGGCCTATGTCTATTTCGGTGGGGTAAGATCTGTGATCTTTTCGGATATCATTCAGGCAGCCACCTATATCGGTGCGGGGATTGCTGTACTGGTCTATCTCTCTATGGCACTCGATGCGGATTGGCCTACGATCATTGCCACGCTTGAAGCGGATGATAAGCTGAGACTCCTTGACTGGAGCATGAGCGGCGGATTTGGCGTATGGGCTTTGATGGGCGGATGGCTCCTGCTCAATATCGCGGCTTACGGACTGGATCAGGATATGACCCAGCGGGCGCTGAGCTGCAAAAATACCAAAGAGGCGCAGCGCTCTTTGATGATGAGTATCTACCTTACGATCCCCGTGGCGCTGCTCTTTCTGGCTATCGGGCTGCTGCTTTATCTCTTCTATCTTCACCCTGAGCTTTCCGGGGTCTCTACCGAGGTGGTGCAGAAGTTCAACGGAGAGAATATCACCATCTTCATGTACTACATCCTGCACGAGATGCCCGAAGGGATGCGGGGACTGGTCACGGTAGGTGCGGTGGCAGCGGCACTTTCGAGCTCCAATTCGGTACTGGGCGCGATGGCATCCGTGGCGATCGAAGATATCTATAAGCCCTGGAAAAAGGCCAAGGGGAAGAGCGATGAGATGCACTATGTGCGGGCAGGGCGCGTAGCGGTACTCCTCTTTGCCGCTGCCCTCTCAGCGATGGCGATGCTCAGCTACTACTGGCAACAGAGCACAGAGCTGCCGCTGCTCAACTTTGCACTGGGCGTGATGGCATTTGCCTACAGCGGTCTGCTGGGTGTTTACGGTGCGGCGATCTTCACGAATCGGGGGAGTGCCGCGACCGTGCCTCTTGCATTTATCCTCGGATTTGCAACCGTACTGCTTCTGCAGCCCTATATCATGGGAGATACATTGAGCGAGATGATCGGCTGGAAAGTAGGGTTTGCCTGGCAGCTGCTACTCGGGACACTGGTTGCATTTGGGGTGATGATGAGCAGAAAAGAGAAAACGATTTAAATTATATCCGGCAGGTACTTCTTCGCCGTATTATAGCTGATACCGGCAGTCTGCGCGACATTGTAGGCTGTGATCTCTCTGCACTCCAGTCTGAGCAGATTGATCGCGTTGTTGATCTTCTTTTTGCTCTCTATGATCTTGGATCTGTTTGCCTGTCGTGTCGCTGTCTGCTTCTTGCCGTGCTCAATCTGTTTGATATTTTGCACTTTCTTAATAAGCTTTTGTGCTACAGGTTTCCTGTCTTCAAATCTTCCCTCGTATTCAAAGTCGCTTTTCTGCAACTTTAATTCGTTTAACATATTGAGCATGAGGTCATACTCATGATAGTCAAGATCCAACCTGTAGTGTTTGATCTTATTATCATTTTTCACTTTGTCAAAATAAATCATTCGTGGAAAACTCGTTTATTGGAAATTAGTGGGCGAATTTTACTATAATGAGATTAAAGCTATGCGTAAAAACGTGCTTTAAGGGCGTAAACATTGGCAGATGACTTGAATCGTTGCGAAAAGTTGCCTTGATACTAGGATGCAGAAAGATTCACAGAGGTGAGCCGATAGCCAAAATTTTTTTTGGATTCGATCATCTCTTTGCCCAATACATTCCTGAGGTTCCAGATATAATAGCGTATCACATTGGAGTTGGCTTTACTGTTGCAGGGATAGATGCTGTTCTCAAGTTCAATACTTGATACGAATTTCTCTCTGTTTTTTATCAGATAGTCCAGGATCAATAAAGAACGGATATCGAGTTCAATTTTCTGTTGATTGATATAGAGTTGTTTATGCAAGAGGTCATAGTTGACATGGTCTGTGATCTCTATCGATTCCTGATAGGTGCGATAGGCTCGCTTCAGAAGTCTTTTGATACGCAGCAGCAGTTCGTCGATGTCGGAGGTTTTATTGAGAAAATCATCACATCCGTTTTTAAAGGATTGGATGAGGCTGTCGGAGAATGAAGACAAGACAAGTTTCATCGTACTGTCGTTATAGTCTCTGAGTATCTTCATCAGTTCAAAACCGTTGATCTGAGGGACGTTGATATCTATTAGGTAGAGATCATAAATATCCTCAAATATCTTGTTTAGAAACTCCTGTCCATCATTGCAGGTCTCGACGATAAAGTCTTCCTCTTCCAAAAAATCCTTGATGCTCTCCTGGTAGAGTATATTATCTTCCAGAAAAAGTATTTTTGTACCATTCATATTTGGTTTTTCCCCCTCAAAAAACAATGGACCTATTCTGAGAGAAGAGCCAAAGAGATGATTCTCTTTGGCTCTTCAATACCTTACAGTATATTTTTGAACAGTATTGTCATTCCCCAACCGAAAAAAGTAGCCATCCACAGCCCCATAATCGCCAAGGTATAGTTACCCAGTTTGTTGACCGCTTTGTCCTGCGAACCGTCAAAAACCCCTTTGGTTTTTCCTACTTTCCATGACATGGTAAGCAGGTAGGCTACACCTACACCACCCAGGATCAGGAATGTCAAGAGGAACATCGTAATTGACGGTATCTCAAGATTAACCGGATAGTCATAGATACTGTATCCCAGTTCTGCCATGAGATCAAACCTGATCAGTTCCCTGACACCGGAGATCAATAGTGCAACGACTACCAATACCCCTGTCGTCACATAGCTGTTCTTATTGGTCATTACCATGAAAAGTAACACAAGTACACCCACGATCGTAGCGATGATGACAGGATGCATCAGGTATCCTACCCGCATCATCCAGACGACAAATGCTACGGCACTGATCAGCAGTCCGATCGTTCCGAGTTTTGTACCGAGTGATGCGGTATAGTCGACAAGCTCTTTGGTTGAATCTTCCCTTGTGCTGATAAACCTGCTATAGTTTTGCAGGAAGATCCCCACGACAGGAACTGTCAGGCTCACCATAAACACGAGTCTGATGATGTCGACATTAAAGGTCCATCCGCTATTGTCTACCACTCCATTTGGTGCATACATGTTCATCCACTCATTAGGCATGATGGAGGTCACGGCAAAGTTATGCATCAAAATACCGGCAAAGACCAAAACAGCAAAAGAGATGATACCGATCAGTTTGCCCCCGCCGGCTTTCGCTTTATTTGCATAGAAGTACCAGTAGTACATCATGTACCCGACGATCAACACATAGATAAAGATAAATACCCACATACCCGAGAGAGTATTGGTGGTATACCAGTTCGGATCATAGATCACCTGGGTAAAGAGAAGCGGAGCAACCCCCAGAACGATCAGCAAAGAGACACTGATCTTACCTGTCTGGATAAGATGCGGTGTCAAAGTTTTCCAGTTCTGATCATGTTTTTGTTTCAATGTTCCATAGAGCGAGAGCCCCATAGAGCCCAAAGCCAGCAAGACAAAGGCAGCATGAAGCGCCCAGGTCAAAATATACAATGCCTGAAAGACCACAGGATAGAAAGGTATCCCTGCGGGGTCTCTTAAAGCCAATAATACAGATGCGTCCATAAATCCTCCTTAATATTTTTGTGATGCAAGATATTCTGCAAGTGCATCATATTCATGTTCAGGCAGTTTTAGTGCTGGCATGTAATTCATACCACCTGCCCCTATGGCATACAGAATACTTTTGATACCGTTTTTGTCCATTCCTGCTAATCTGTCTTTCAAAGGTCTAAACTTCCCTGTTGTCTCCAAAGAGTGGCAGTTCGAACAGGACATTCTAGCCAGAAGTTTCCCCGCTTCAAGTTTATTGCTTGCAGTGATCACTTTGAGGTTTTCAGGAACAAAAGGGTTGACCTGAAGCAGACCTTTCTCAGCAATGATCGGAAGCTCACTCTTGATCCCTTTACCCGGTACATCACGGCTTATGATCTGGTTGGAGTAGATATATTGCCCCGCAACATACGGTTTTCTCATAGATTCTCTCAGCTTCTCTCCTGGCCACAGCCCTGCAAGCAGGATCACAACGATCATCGATGATGCAAGTACCGTATTGATTGTTTTTGGTCTTACGATTGCAAGAATGAAGTAAAGAGAAAAAACAATCGCGAGGATGATTCTGTTTTGAATAATGGACTCTTTGGTGACATTAAATACAGCATGTGCATTCTCAGGAAGTGTTCCCATATACCACATAAAGAAGAACATAGTGACAAATCCGCCGATCAAACTCACAAAGCCCATTTTTCTACTGAGTTCATTGGAGAGTGCCTCATTCTCTTTTTTCATCGCACTGGAGATCACAAGGCCGATAACGCCTGACATCATGATCATAAATCCGATACGAAGGAACATATGAGGGAAAGTATTTACCCCGAAGAATGCATCACTGGCACTTCCTGTCGCATAATAGCCTTCTGTTCCCGGCCACATCATAAAGCTGATAATACCGATAATCAGTGCAAGCGTACCTACTGATGCAAGTGCAAAGGTAAAGGTGAGTTTCAGGTGGGTTTTTTTATCGATTTTGTCAATGAAGTAGACGAGTGCAAAAACACCGATTACCTCATAGACAAAGAAGACCCACTCCGTTGCCCATACCCAGACAAAGTTGTGTATCAGTGCACTGATCCCCCTGGGGCTTGCAGCCGTTGCGGTATACCAGATACCCGGACCCGTGATAGACCCTATGACATAGGAAAATATCAGCAGGAACATACCGTATTTTTTCATATACGGGTAGAGATCCGTTCTGTTCTCCTTGTATGCTTTGTAGGCCAAAAATGCAAAAAGCATTGCAGCACCAACGGAGGTATGTGATGCCAGGATGTGAATGGTACCAGTGATACCCATCATCCACGCACTTCCATACTCCGGAAAATAAAACAACGGAAATTGTCCTATTATGTCCATGTAGTCTCCTTTTATTAAAATGACCACCCATTATAAAACCACTTTGTTAATTATTTGTTAGTTTTCCATAGTTGGTCAAAAAATAGTTATATTTATTATTTTTGGCCATTATATGTTTCGGTATTCCGGATTGTTCCCTATGCAATGGATATACTTCAAAGAGGATCTGATACAATATCTCTCTATTGTCTTCTGAGCAGGAAGGAGAATAAAAACAGATAAGTGAGTTAAAAATGAAACAGATCATTTTCGATACTATGCAGGTGACACCGTCCAAGGTCGTCTGTATCGGAAGAAACTATGTCGAGCATATTGAAGAGCTGGGCAATGAGACCCCCGAGAGTATGGTGGTTTTCAACAAGCCCAACTCTGCGATCACCGATACCCTGCGGTTTATCAGTGAAGATACGCGCTTTGAGGGAGAGATCTGTTTCCTGATCCAAAACGGAGAGATCGCCGGTGTCGGCTTCGGGCTTGACCTGACCAAGGCAGGGATACAGAACAGGATGAAAGAAAAGGGCTTGCCCTGGGAGAGGGCAAAAGCGTTTGACGGTTCGGCGGTATTGGGAAAGTTTGTACCCTTCAGCGGAGATCTCAAAGCGCTTCGGATGGAGCTTTTGATCAATGGCCGGCTTGTGCAGTTTGCCGATTATGCATTGATGATCTACAAGCCTCTGGAGATGCTTGCTGAGATAGAGCATTTTATGTCCTTTGAGGATGGGGATATTGTCATGTCAGGGACACCCAAGGGGGTGAGTACCTATAAAAGAGGGGATAAGTTTACAGGAAGAGTCTATGAAGGGGAGAGACTTCTTGTGGAGTCTAGCTGGAGTGTTCAGTAGAGGCGTGCCATGCTTTAAGGTATGCGATGACCTCTTTGATCTTGCCGCTATTTCCTCTCCTTCTGTCATAAATGATATAGAGTTTTCTGGTGAGTGGAGCCCCATTGATGCGGTAGAGATAGAGTTCTTTCCTCTCCAGTTCATCGACGATCGCGAGTTTTGACACAATGGTTACTGTTGGGTTTTCCCTATTGGGTTTTGACCACTTGATACTCTGTATGGCGGAGGTTGTATTGTCAACCTCCATTAGCGAGTCAAAATGATGATACATCAGCCCATGCTTAGTGAAAAAATCGGTGATCAGCTGACGGGTAGGAGACTCCTCCTGCCTGCAGAGAAGCTGGCAACGGCTGATCTTCTCCCTGTCGATGGATTCCCCGAGTGGAGTTTTGGAACAGACCACCAGCTCATCCTCGATCCACTCCTCATAGCAAAGCTCATCATCAAAGATATCCGATTCGATCACTCCAAGATCAAAGATACCGTTCTTGGTGCCATCGATGATCTTTTGGGAACTTAAAATCGTCAACTTGATCTGGCTATCGATCTTCTGACTTAAGGTTATCAAGGGTTCTCCCGGAAGGATGTATGAGCCTATCGTAGGAGATGCACCCAAATTTACTGTATCATTCATATAAACCCCTCTTCGATCTTTTAGTTTTCCTAATCTTATAATTATTATAAGAAATATTTACTTAAATTCATATTATTGATCAAATAGACAGATAAAATGGAAAAAAGAGAAGAGCTTGAGGGAGAAACCGGTAAAGAGAGAGAGGCATCTATCGGTCCTAAGTCATAACAACGCATCAAAACCTAATTGATCTGATAGTGTACATAGAACATGATCTTTGTCTTTTTCTCTGGTTTGGGGTAGTCCTTATAGGCCGTCTTGATCACCTCGATCGTATTCTCATCCAGAGCCCTGTAGCCTATGGAAGATCTCAGGTGCAGATCGGAGATATCCCCGTTGGGGTGAAGATAGAAGGAGACGACATTGGTACCCTGCATCCGCATACGCACCGCGATATCGGGGTAGCCTTTTCGCCAGAGGGTATTTTGTGTGATACGGTATATCTCGCCCAGATGCTGTTTGATGAACTTTTGCTGTTCTTTGCTGTAGGTATGAAACTCTTTGCCGTAGATACGGGAGACCATCTGATCAACAAAAGCATCTTTTTTCGGCCGGGGCGTCATGGTGCTGCCCGAACCCATCAATGCGTTGGCAAGCGGATCTTTGGACCTTTGTACCTGTTTGCGTTGAACCACTTTTTGGACGGGTTGCCTTTTCAAAGGTTTAGACGCTTCTTTTTTTACTGTTTCTTTCGGTTTTGCAACCGGTTCGGGTTTGATCTGTGTTACTCTGGTGGCATTGTTCTCCTCTCCCTCTTCTGCCGTGATAAAACTCTTTTGGGTACTTTTTTTCTCTTTTTTTACAGGCACGGGTTCAGTTGCAGGGATCGTTGCAGGCTGCATCGTCGGAGGAGTAACCGCAGATACCGGTGCGACAGGTTGCGGTTTTGGAGCAGGGGGAACGAATGATTGCAGGTTGAGGGAGATCTTCCGGGACTGGCTTTGGGGTTCAGGGAGCTTAAATGCTTTTACATTTAGAACAAAGAACAGGAATAGGAAGATCAAGAGATACAACAGAAGTGACAGTAGAAATGCTTTGAGTGTTCTGCTACGGATAATCGACCCCTTAGTGCCATTGTAGTATAATTCACGCTAACCTGACGAGTGCCGCTCCACTGCGAAGGACACTCTCAAATCTCAGAATTATACACAACAAGGATTAATCATATGGCATACGATAAAAGCATCGCAGCATTTGAAGAAGCATACAAAGTGATCCCGGGAGGTGTAGACTCACCTGTCCGTGCGTTTAAAGGTGTAGAGGGTACCCCTCCGTTCATCGAAAGAGGCGAAGGGGGTTACCTCTATGATATCGACGGAAACAGCTATATCGACTTCGTTCAAAGCTGGGGGCCGCTGATTTTCGGTCATGCAGATGCTGATATCCAAAATGCCGTGATGGAGGCTGTCAGAAACGGACTGAGTTTCGGTGCTCCGACACTTGTGGAGACGGAACTTGCCAAAGAGATCACCACACTTTTTGATACGATCGACAAAGTACGTTTCGTCAGTTCAGGCACGGAGGCGGTGATGTCTGCGATTCGTCTGGCACGCGGGTTTACAGGCAGAGACAATATCCTGAAATTTACCGGGTGCTACCATGGACACTCTGATTCGCTGCTTGTACAGGCGGGCTCGGGGCTGGCAACATTCGGTTCACCTTCCAGCCCGGGAGTTCCTGCTGATCTCACCAAACATACATTGCTTGCAACATACAACGATATCGAAGAGGTCAAACAGTGTTTTGCGGATGCGAAGGGGGAGATCGCATGTGTGATCATCGAACCGATCGCGGGGAATATGGGGCTTGTGCCTGCAACAGAAGAGTTCCTGCAGGAACTTAGAACGATCTGTGATGCGCACGGTACACTGCTGATCTTCGATGAAGTAATGAGCGGGTTTAGGGCTTCATTGAGAGGAAAAAGCTCAAAGCAAATCCGAGTATCTACGTAGAGCTTGGCAATAAGGCAAAAAGACTGATGGAAGGTTTCCAAAAAGCTGCGAATGCGGTGAATGTACCGATGGTTACGGATGTAAGAGGAAGTATGTTTGGATTCTTCTTCTCTGAGATACCGGTAAGAAATTTTACAGAAGCACAGCAAAACGATACAGCGATGTTTGCAAAGTTCCATAAAGGGATGCTTGATCGCGGTGTCTACCTTGCATGTTCCTCTTTCGAAGCAGGGTTCATCTCTACAGCAACGACTGATGAGATGATCGATGAGGCGATCAAAGCAGCCTATGAGACATTGGCCGACCTTACAAAATAGGTAACTTCAGAAGGGTGGTTGAAATCCACTCCTTCCGTACCGCTGCACTCTTCTATCTATAATCTTCCAACAGATAACAAAGACAATCCTGAAGAATAATTTTTTTATCCAGTGTGATCATGGCAGGCATCAGCGATTTTTTGAGCGGGAGTGCACCATTATCATTTTCGATAATGGTATCGGTAATATCGCTACCGTCTTCTGCTGTGGCAATGAGAGGGCGATCGACCGTTGTATGTGCAAATACTTCACCTTTTTCAAGCCGTGTAAAGTTATGACAGTCAAAGTTGTCGGTCAAGGTCAGCTCAAACGCTTCGTTCTCCTCCTCAAAGCCGAATGTCACTCCTTGGGCTATCTTGAGCACAGCACTGTTGCGTACCAGTTGAAGATCATGTTCGGGCAGTGCTCTGTCCGGAAAATGGTCCATATGCATCAGATCATCGATGAGTGCTACGGCTTTTTCTATCCCCAGAGGGTTGCCGGGAGTGGAGCACTCCAGGGTTATCGCAGGACAGATCTCATCAAATGCCATCGTTGAGACACCTTTTGGTGTATGAAAGACCATCCCGATGTGGTTGAAAAAGCTGCTCAGATACTTGTTTTTCTCATTGACAACAGAGATGCATCCGTAAGGCGGGGTTTGTTCCGGTATTGTTGTGCAGATCAAGGGCTGCAAAGAGCGCGTTTCCGGTGATCTTCTCCATCACTTCCGCGATGAGTCTTGAAGTAGGAGCATCAGGGTGGGGTGTACCCGGCCAGGCACGGTTGAAATCAAGTTCATCATCCTGTCTCCTCAGCCCCAAAGAGGCCGCTTCGACATTGCCCACAAAGAGCCAGATACTCCTTGGAAGATGATAATATCCGTCCTCTTGATACTTTGTGAGGATCTCTTGCATGATCTGTAAACCGCTAAACTCATTTCCATGTAGTAAAATAGAGATGAACAGGGGAGGTTCTTTATCTCCCTTGAGATGTACAAGTGTCGGCCTGTCAAATATCTCTTTGATATCACGGTAATTGATCTCCAGGAATTTTTCAGGGATCTCATTGACGATAGTGAGTTTTTTCATTACAGACTCCATTGGTGTACAGGAGTATCCGCTTCAAGATGTTTCATATAATCCTCCACAAGCTTGTTGATATTTCGGTATTTTTCAAAGTGCTTAAGCTGCCATACTGCACCGTTTTGTCCGCTTAAAGCACGCGCTTTGACGATATCCAGATAGGTTTCCGTACCTTTGACCCCCAGCGATGCCAATCCTTTTTTCGCCAACTCCAGCCCTTCGCGGGATATCCACTCATTGAGCAGTCTGCTTTTACCTTCAAGGGGTTCATGGAAAGTATGCTGCATACCCCATTTCGCTATCTGGTAAAAGTCATCTTTGAGCACCTCAAAAGGAATTTGTGTCAGGTTGTTTCCGCTCTTGACCAATCCTTCGATCAGACCGATAAAAAACCAGAGGTTTGTCAGCATATCGATCAGCGTAGGCCCGGAGGGCAGTACACGAAGTTCCATGCGGAGTCCCCATTCCCCCTCCTTCTCTTGAGAGATAAGAGGGCGGATCCATCTCCATATGGTTCCATTGTGAAGGTTGAAGTGGTAGAGTTTTTCCACAGGCTCATTTACCACATCGGGAAACATGATCTTAAATGCCTTGTTCTGTTCGAACAGTTCCATCCAAGAATCGATATAGCCATGTGCGAAGTGGACCCTTTTTTCATCTCCTTTTGCCCGTCTTTCTTTGTCACTGACATCGACTGACTGTTCAAAGATAGGGATGCGTGACTCATGCCAGGCTCTTTTACCCAGTACCAATGAAGCGTTTGCTCCAAATCCTACCATGATGACTGAAGCGATCAGTGCTGCATGATAGTAGTCTGTAGCACGTGAAAAAGGAACTTGAAAGTGTATTTGAAATGAAGTGCTTAATGCTTCACTCATTACATCATCTCTTTGCAGTTTGACTTCATCTTTGCCGTGAAAGAGAAGCTCGACACTCTCATGGCGGAGTTCGTGGATTCGCTGAGATGCCAGTGTATAGCGCTTCATATCGGACTGGTACTGTTTTGGGTCAAAATGCTCTGGCATAAGATTGGGAAAGACACCGAAAAATCCAAGATGAGTGTTGAATTTTTGGGCACTCTTTTCTGCTTCCCTGTAGAGCCCGGTAATGTTTTCTTTAAGTTCCAAAGGAGTGGAGTGGCCCGGTGCAAAGACACTGCCATTTATTTCCAGGTCATAGTTTGCAAGTTCAGTGGTAAAAAGGTAGTGTCTAGTTCTGCGAGTATCTTTTGATTGACCGGTGCAGGCTGATACTCTGCATCAAGTATACATGTCTCAAGTTCATAACCAATACGTTTGGACTCACTAAACAGTGCACTGCCCTGTTCAAAGAGGTTTTGAACAAAATCGAGCTCAGAGAGCCAGGCCTTTTCAAACGCCTGGTAATCCTCTTCTGTGAATACTGTTTTGTGTATTTCCGAGCCCATTTTAATCCAACCCAATGCCTTTTAAACTTATTATACATTGCATTGGCTCGTTGGACCCTAACAGGACTTCCTCTGTGTCAGGTAGATGAACACGGCCAGTGAAAATATGATCAGCGCAATCCCACCCATCAGATAGAGTGCATTGACCATCTCTCCATTCTCTTTCATCGCGATTTTGAAGACTACCATCAGGGTCTCGATCGCCAGGGCGATCAGGATCGTAAAGAGGAACTTGGTCAGCAGTTTGACCTCCTCTTTGGAGTTTTTGACATAGCTTTTGTAGAAAACCTCCTGCTCAAGGACCGTTTTGGCAAGATCAAAGATCGCCAGCCCCAGTGTCGCGGCAATGATCGGCTTAAAGATCGTATGGATATCGAGATTCATAGCCATCACGTTGCCTGCAAAGTCAAAGAGCGAGTAGAGTACCGCTGTCAGGGCAATGATCCCCATAGATGCCCCGGTAAAGAGATAAAAAGAGCGTTGTACACTGTCAAAAGTGGCATGTCGCTCGATCAGTTTCAGTCTCTCCAGCAGTCTTTTGAGATCAAAATCCATAAAGATGATCTTGTCATCCTCTTTTTTTGAAACGGTGATACAGAGTGTCTGTGTTGCTGCGCTTTTGTAGGGTGCAGTGAAGGCAAAGCTATTCTGCTTGATCTCCAGGCGGTCAAGCAGGTAACTTCTGCTGATATCTTTTGCAGTTTCATCGATACGGTTTGGATAGATATTGGGCGAGCTTTGCACCGAGGTTTTTGCATCAACGACATAGACCAGCTCCAAAGACTTGAATACCTGGAACAGACTCTCAAAATTTTCTTCTTCCAGTGCACTCAGTGCACCGAAATTCAATACACTGTCTTCGATAAAGCCGTTGACTTGTTCTCTCCCCTGGAAATAAGCTCCTATATACTCTTTCATACTGATATCCTTGTTTGGTTCTTTGTCTCATTATAAATCATATCAGGTGGGAAAAAGAGGAAAAGTGTGCTTATTATTTAATCAATGCAAGCGATTGGATTGAAGAGGCGTTAGATCCTGTGTATCGTCCATCCCGCTTTTTCAAACTGTTCAGCCGCCTCTTTTTCAAGGACTCCGGTGATGACGTTCGGGGGCGTTGCAAATGCAGGTTCATACCGTGCCAGCCCTTTATCCTGGAGGATATCCCACCGGGAGTATCCTCCCATATGGGGAGTTCGGAGGGCAAAGACCACCTCTTTGATCTTCTGCTCGCGGATCATAAAGGAGCACATGGGGCAGGGTTCGCAGTTGGAGTAGAGTGTACACCCGGAAAGATCGGGAGTGCCGAGTATTTCTTTGGCACTTCTCATCGCAATGATCTCCGCATGGTCTGTCATGTCATGGCGTACGGCACTGTTTCGTGCTTCGGCAATGATTTGACCCTCTTTGACAACAAGCGCACCGAAAGGATTGTCTCCGGCATCCAACGACTCCTGTGCCAGCTCCATACAGCGTCTGATAAATTTCTCATGGTGTCCCGAATTCATCTAAAATCCCCCTTTACCTCTTTATGTTTATCAACCTGCGATTCGAAAGCGCTCAATAGACCAACGGTACAAACCTGAACCCGTAGATGCTCTCTCTTTGATACTCCTCTTCAGAGGTTTTGGTGACTACCTCGATGGAGTCTCTTACCGGGATGACAAGTTTTCCTCTGACATTGAGCTGGTCTACCAGCGCTTCGGGGAGTTCATCCGCCGCTGCGGAGACAAGTATCTTGTCAAACTTCTCCCCGGGAACTCCCAGTTTCTCCCCAGCTTTTTCGATCCTGCATCGCTTTTCATCCGGGCAGTACCTTGCAAGATTGAACTTGCCAAGCTCTACGAGGGAGTCTATCCTCTCCAGCCCCAGGACGCTTCCCTCTTCCCCGACGATATGGCAGAGCATGGCAGTCGTCCAGCCTGAGCCTGCACCGATATCGAGGATCTTGTCCCCCTTCTGCGGAGAGAGGTGTTCAAGCATGAACGCGACGGTCGTAGGCTGGGATATCGTCTGGTTCTCCCCGATACCCAGCGGTGCATCGACATACGCAGCTTCCTTGAACATATCAGGAACAAAATCCGCCCTGTCGACCTTTTCAAAGGCTTCGATGATATGCCGGCTTTTGAGTACCCTGTCCATGATGATCGCATCAATGAGTGCATCCAAATCTTTCACTGTTGCCCTTTTTTATCTGTGTTTTTTCTTTATCTCTTGCAAATACAACCATTTCCGACTACCATTCACTGCTCACTGCTCACTGCTCACTGCTCACTGCTCCTTACCATCTTCCTTATACTCCTCTACCTGATAGGTGAAAATCTGCGGGTGGAAGGCGAGGCACTCCATTCCCATACCGGCTTTCATGCAGAGATGCATGAAAAAACTTTTAAAATCCGGCAGCTGTTCCCATACCTGCGGCAGATAGGTCGCCTGGTGGACTGCATCGTGTTTGAGGATCACGCCGTCTTTGCCTGCTCTGATCTTTGACTCCAGTTCTTCGACCGAGCTGTAATGGACCTCCCGGGGCGGCGTAAGGATAGAGACCTCTATCACGATCTTCTCAAACTCATCTTTGCTCAGTGAAGGGAATCTCGGATCATCCAGTGCAGCTGCTTTGGCGTTGTGGATCAGATCTGCATAGAGCGGACGGTGTGCAACGATGGAACCGATACAGCCTCTGAGCATTGCATACTCCCCGATGGTGAGCGTGACAAAACATGCGCCGTCCTCTTTGAGCCAGGGATGCGCCTGAAGCATCTCATCCAGATCCAGAGGGTAGGGGACTCCGACTGCTTCAGCGATGGCTGCACGTGCAACTTTCAACAACACCTCTTTTTTCATTTGGACTCCACGAAAGCGGCGCTCATATATCCGACGACCTGCGACTCATCACCGCTTGCATCCGCACTTGTCCGATAATCCAGTAAAACAGGTTCAAGTCCCAGCTCTCCGGCAGCGATCATCATCGCCTCTACCCCGATCTTCCCGCATGCTTCGCACCCTTCGTGCAGTTTTGTTCTATCAAGGCTTTTTACGGCATCCAGACAGATACTGTCAAGATGGTTTGCTTTCTTGATATTGTAGTAGTGGCTCAGATCGGTGCTGATCACCACTGCGGTCCTGGGATCCTGAAGCAAACGTTTGATCAGTGGTGCCAGCCTTTCAGGTTTTTCGTCCGAGTAGACGATCTCTTCGACCTGCACCTCCGGTTTGTAGGCTTTGATAAAGGGGAACTGCACCTCTGTGCTGTGCTCGTGGTGTGCATCAGGGTAGTACTGCAGTCCAAACTCCTCTTTGAGCTCACATGCAAGTTTTTTGTCTATCGGAAGGTCCCCTAATGGTGTGTGATAGTTGTCACAATCGGCAATACTGCTCCCTTCGAAGTAGACACGGTGGCTTGGACCGATGATCACGATACGGTCAATATCCTGGTCTGCAAGGAGTTTGAGTGCGATATTGGCGGTGAAACCACTATACATATACCCTGCATGGGGAACGATCACGGCTCTTGGATGGAGCTGCCAGATCGGATCTTCCTTGGAAAAATGTTTCTCCAGTATCTGGTTATAGTGGTCGAACACTTTTCTGATCTCCTGGGGATTGGAAGGGTAGAACTGTCCTGCCACCGCTGTTTCACGTGTACTCATTTCCATATTCCTTTCACTTCTAATGCTAAAGCATGATACAAGGAAATCACTAAATGATTTCTCGTAAAAGCTTTGCCTTTGGCAAGAGAAGGAGTCATTTCCAGACTCCTTCTATCTCTCTTTGGCATTTGGGGCAGTGCCCGTTCTCCAGTCTGTTGACAGTAATCGTATATCCTGTTCTGTCGATCAGCAGTTCATTGCACTCAGGACAATGTGTATCTCCATGTACGGGCACATTCCCCAGATAGATATAGTACAATCCCGCCTCTTTCCCTATCTTTTTGGCACGCTGCAGTGTCTCCAGTCCAGTCCTTTCATGGTCAAGCATTTTGTAGTCAGGATGGAATGCGCTCAGGTGCCATGGGACATGGGCACCAAGGTCATTTTTGATGAATTCCGCCATCTCTCTGAGATCATTGTCGCTGTCATTTTCTCCCTCTATCAGCAGGGTTGTCACCTCTACCCATATTCCCGCATCTACCATTCTTCGAAGGGTATCCTTGACCTCTTCAAGGCCACCTTTGAGTACTTTTCTGTAGTACTCGTCATCCCAGCTTTTCAGGTCGATGTTGGCCGCATCGAGCCAGCTTGCCATATCTTCGATCACTTCGGGAGTTTCAAACCCGTTGCTTACATAGATATTTTTCAGTCCCTTCTCTTTTGCAAGCAGGCCGATATCTTTGGCATAGGGATAAAAAATCGTCGGTTCATTGTAGGTGTAGGCGATAGAACGGCATCCCGCTTCAAGCGCCATTTCTACCATCTCTTCGGGAGAGACATAGATATTTTCGTTGATCTCATGCTCCTGGGAGATATCCCAGTTCTGGCAGAAGGGACACCGGAAATTGCACCCTACTGTCCCGAAGGAGAGGGCGGTAGTTCCGGGAAGAAGATGATAAAGAGGCTTTTTCTCTACCGGATCGACATGCAGTGCAACAGGGTGGCCGTATACAAGGTTTTTCAGTCTGCCCTCAACATTCTGGTTGACGCCGCACATGCCTATCCTGCCCTCTTTGAGTTTGCAGTAGTGGCGGCAGAGCAGGCAGATGATTCTCTCTTTTTCTTTCTCTTCTTTATAGTATTGCATCTAAGACCCCTCTTTGAGTCATAAAGACTCAGGTATTTCTGATGATACCACATAAATAATCGGTTTGTCAAATCAGACTTTCGGGAGGATGTCGGATGGAGGCAAAGCTTCTGCTTCGCACCTCTTTACATCAGGCTTTTGACCTTCTTCAGGTCTTCAAAAACCTCTTTTTTTGCACTGGGGTTTCTCAGCAGGTAGCTGGGGTGGAAGGTAGGGATGATGATATAATCGGGCTGCTGGTTGATCACGCCCCTGACCTGGCTGATGGGGGTCGTATCGTCTGTCAGATAATGGTAGGCTGTGGAACCCAGTGTGACAATCAGCTTTGGTTTGATCAGCTCTATCTGTTTGAAAAGGTAGGGTCTGCAGGTATGTGCCTCGGTTGCAGTAGGTACACGGTTGCCTGGTGGACGGCACTTGACGATATTGGCGATATAGACTTCCGATCTTGGGATGTTGAGTACATTTTCTATCATCTTGGTAAGCAGTTCACCCGATTTACCTACAAAGGGTCTCCCCTGCGTATCTTCACTGGCACCGGGCCCTTCACCGACAAAGAGGATATCGGCATTCTCATTGCCTTCACCAAACACCACTTTTGTTCTGCTTTTACTCAGTTCACACAGGTGACAGTTGAGGGCCTGTTTCTTGAGTGCTTCCATTGTATTTGGCAACATAAGGTCAGAGGGATCTTCCTTAAATATGGTCAGATCGGTGTAACGGTGACCAAGATCTTTTAACTGATAAAGGTGTTTGAGGAGTAGTGCATTTTTGAGGTTTTTCATAGAGATATTATACTCTCTATGAGTTAATGGATAAATGAAATATCTCTATCCCTTCTCTAAGACTAGTGCAGACTGTCCCATACTCACTCCGCCATCATTGAGAGGGACCTTTTCATTCCAATATAGATCCTCTATTTTACCGGAAAGGAGTCCAAGCAGTGTTTTGTTCTGAAAGACACCTCCGCCAACCACCACTTTCAGATGTTCTTGCTTATAAAAGTAGTAGATGATCTCAGCAAGGGTATTGAAAAATTTGGAAACAGCCTGAGTCTGATTTGCTTCTTCCAATACGCCTTTGATCATCATCGACCAATCAATTTCGCCGTTAATCACTTCAAAAGGATAGCTCTGGGTGATGTTGGCATCATAAAAGGATTCCATACGCAGACCGCTCTCCCCTTCATAGCTTATCTTCTGGCAGATGCCTGTCATACTGGCTATCGCATCAAAGAGTCTGCCCACTGAGCTGCTTAGCGGTGCATTGATCCCTTTCTCATAAAGCAGATAGAGGGTTTCCATTTCACTTTGGCTGAAGGCAGCAGTGGTAGGGTTTTTGAGCTGTATCGCCTCTTTGCCGTAGAGTGAAAAGAGTAAGGAGAGGGCTATTCTGCGTGGTTCTTTGATGGCACTCTCACCTCCCAGTAGTTTAAAGTATCTAAAGTGTCCGATCCTTTTCAAGTTATCTCCCGTACCTCGAAAGAACTCTCCTCCCCATATCTCCCCGTCATCACCGTAACCACTGCCGTCAAATGCCACACCCAGAACCTCCTCCTTCAGGTGATGTTCAAAGATCGCTGAGGCGATATGTGTCTTATGGTGCTGCACCTGGATCATCTCACACTTTTGTGCTTTCGCCCATTTGGTACTCTCATAGAGGGGGTGTTTATCACTGACAATCCGGTCGGGTGCAAATCGGTATAACGATTCAAAAGCGTGTAGTGATCTCTCAAAATGCTCCATAGACTCAACGGATGTCAGATCACCGATATGCGGGGAGATGATCATATGCTCTTTAAAAGAGATCGCTATCGTATTCTTTTGATTGGCACCGGTTGATAAGGTGTTTTTCCTGACAGCGGAAGGAAGTCTGAAGTGGGTTGGGGCATACCCCCTGGCGCTCCTTAAGAGCACTGTTTTGTTCCCCACACTCATCACTACAGAGTCATCGCATCTATGGTGGATCTCCAGGTCATGGTCAAGGCAAAGATCCCATAAGTGACTGTAATTTTTTATCTCCTCAAATGTCGCACAGAGGGGAGAGTCACTGAGATTTGCACTTGTTACGATAACCGGTTTATCAAAACGGGCTAAAAGCATCAGCTGTAAAGGGGTATAGGGAAGCATTACCCCCAGTTTATCGATGTTCGGTGCCACTTGCGTACTGAGCTTGGCATCCTTTTTCAGCTGGGCGATAAGGATAGGTTTTCTTGAGGAGCCAAGCAGGGATTCTTCATGCGCATTTAGTTCTGTGAGTTTTTTGGCATCCTGCATCTCTCTGACCATCACCGCAAAGGGTTTTGACGGCCTCTTTTTCCTCTCTCGCAAATCTTCTATGGCCCGGGTATGGGTCGCATCACAAATAAGATGGAAACCTCCTACTCCCTTCAATGCGATAATCTTCCCCTCCTTCAAAGCCTTGACAATGATATCAATGCTCCTGCCCCCTTCAGAGATCTTTGAGTGACGATCATAGAGTGTGATCCGGGGGCCACACTCCGGACAAGAGATACCCTGGGCATGAAACCTGCGGTTATCGGGATTCTCATACTCCTCCCGGCATTTTTTGCATAGTTTAAAGCTACTCATAGAACTCTGCTCCCTGTCATAAGGAAGTGCTTTGAGTATCGTATAACGCGGCCCACACTCCGCACAGTTGATAAAAGGGTAGAGGTAGCGTCTGTTTGAAGGATCAAAAAGTTCCTCCTTACATTTTTTACACACTCCGGTATCAAGCGGGGTTGTTGCATAATGAGCACTCTCTTCTCTGCTGCTCTGATCAATGGTCATTTCTGAAAAATCCGTTTGACTCTCCATGATCTGGCAGTGGATATCATCGATCTTTGAGAGTGGAGGGGGATCGGCTCTCAGTTGTGTTAAAAAGTTCTCAAGCTCTGAAGGCGAGCTTTGAACGAACATTTCGACACCTAGGTGCGAGTTCCATACTCTACCGTTGATCTGAAGCTTTTTTGCCAGACGGTAGAGAAAGGGGCGGAAGCCGACTCCCTGTACAGTGCCCCGGATCGTAAGATGATAGTTTTTCATCTATCAGTGCTCCCCATCACTTCTGTTACCACACGCTCCAGGGAAGACTCTTTTGTGCGTATCGCTTCAATCCCCAAAGAGGCGATCTCATCCAGCACCAGTTGCAGATAGCCGGGAAACTGTTTCTCCAAAGAGGCACTCAGTCCGATCGATACGGAGGTGATATCCTCGGGGACTATGCCCAGGATGGTGACCTTGGCTGTGAGACCATAGAGTGCCCCGGCTTCAAGCATCTGTATGATCTCGACTTCATGGGCCGTATTTCTTTGTGCCCCAAGACCGTGAAACTCTTCGGCAGGTATCCTATATACTCTGCCGGGTTCGTCATCGATGGAGAGTGTATCGAGTATGATCACCTGATCATACGCTTGAAAGTATCCTATCAGGTTTAGTCCCATCGTTCCGCCATCCAGGATCTCAAGGTGCGGTGAAAATGCGTAGTTGTTTTTGAGAAAGCAAGCGGTATAGACACCGATCCCGTCATCTTTGAAAAGCGTGTTTCCTACGCCAATCACGATACTCTTCATCACTCTTTCTCCCTTGTAATACTACGCAAATCTACTCCAGCTCCAGACGCATCAGGTACATCTCCTCGCCATCGATGACCTCTAGATTGGGACTCTCACATTCTGGACAGCAGTATCGGTTGGTTATGAGTTCATTCTCAGATTTGCAGGAAAAACATCTCACCTTCAGTGGCTGAATATGCATGATAAAATCGGCATTTTTACAGATGCTTGCCTCTTTAAATGTATCAAAGGCTACTTCAAGAAGGTGCGGCTCCACGCCGCTATATGCACCGATCTTAACTTCGACCCGCTTCACACATGTCGCTTGATGTTTGTTGGCCTCTGCTTCACACAGTTCTATGAGGGAGTTGACGATGGAGTATTCATGCATCAGCATATCCTCGGCAGCAGTTCACCTGAGGGCAGCTCAAGGAACCTTGAGGTACCATAAGGTGTCTTTAGGAGTACTTTTTGAGGATATCCGGCTGTCACTTCCCCGATGATCTCTGCCATACTTGAGGCTTCCATAGAACGCAAGACCTCCAAGGTCTTTGGGGCATCTTTGGGCTCTACGGCGATAAGAAATGTTCCCTCATTGGCCAGAGTGAATGGTTCAAAGCCCAGCAGTTCGCATACCCCCTTGACCTCCCGGCTGATCGGTACCTTCTCCTCCTGTACCTCTATACAGATATCGGATTGTCTGGCCCACTCATTGAGAACAGCCGCTACACCGCCTCTGGTAGCATCTCTCATGGCCTTGATCTCTATCTTTGCCTCTATCAGCTTTTCCACCACAGGCCAGAGTGATCTGCAGTCGCTCTCAAGTGCAGTGGAGAACTCCATTCCCTCCCGCTCCAAAAATATGCTTGCACCGTGTCTGCCGATAGTGTCTGAGACAATGATCAGATCACTTTGGCTGATCCTGTTTGAAGAGATCCCCCGGTAGCGTATCTCTCCTATACCGGTGGTGTTGATAAAGATCCTGTCCACACTTCCTTTGGGTACCACTTTTGTATCTCCGCTCACGATCACAGCCCCGTTTTTTTCAAGCTCGGATTTCATCGAGAGGACGATTTTTTCAAGTTCAGACAGCTCAAACCCCTCTTCGATGATCACTGCACATGTCAGGTATTTTGGTTTCGCACCCATCATCGCCAGATCATTGCATGTCCCGCATATACTGAGTTTGCCTATATCCCCGCCTCTAAAAAAGAGAGGCGTAACGGTAAAACTGTCTGTCGTAAATGCCAGCTTGCCTTCTTCTATCACGGCAGCATCTTCTGCCTGTTGCAGGATCTCATTCTGAAAGTGTCTATAGAAAAGCTCCTCGATAAGTCTGCCGTTCTCCTCTCCGCCATTACCGTGTGCCAAGCCAATCGTCTTCATCGCATATTCCCGTATCTGTAGTATGCGGCACACGCTCCTTCGCTGGAGACCATACAGCTTCCAAGAGGAGAAGAGGGGGTACATGCGTTGCCGAAAAGTCTGCACTCAACGGGCTTTGCCGCTCCCATGAGTATCTCGCCGCAAATGCACTGTTTGTGATCGTCTATCTCCCGGTTCGGCAACAGATCGCTATAGATCCTTTCTGCATCCAGGTAGGCAAACTCTTCTCTCAGCTGCAGTGCACTTTGCGCAATGTCTCCTATACCGCGCCAGCGGAAATGCGTACGCTTTTCAAAAAATCTGTCCATGAGCTTTTGTGCGACAAGGTTGCCTTCAGGGGTGACACTCCTGGTGTACTCAATCTCAAGTTCGCAGCGTTTTTCATTGAACTGTTTTAGCAGCATCAGCAGACCCTCGAGGATATCCACAGGTTCAAAGCCGCAGACTACGACAGGTGTATGGTAGTCGTTTGGAAACTCTTCATAGATATTTGCTCCGGAGATGACGCTGACATGGCTGGGGCCGATAAAGGCATCGATCTTTGATCGTTTGGCATCTAGGAGCACTTTCATCGGTTCGGGAACGCTGATATGGTTGATATGAAAAAGTATATTTTCAATCCCCTCATCGATGACATGCTGTATCAGTGCAGCACTCATCGGGGTAGTCGTCTCAAAACCGATCGCAAAAAAGATGATCTTTTTATCCGGGTTTTCTTTTGCGATCTTGAGCGTATCAAGAGGGGAGTAGAGATATCTTACATCCGCACCTTTGGCTCTTGCATCCTGCAGCGAGCCTTTGGAGCCCGGAACTTTGATCATGTCTCCCAGCGTGACCAATATCACATCTCTCTGCATCGCCAGCCTGTAGGCATGGTCTATGCGCTCTTTGGGCAGCACACATACCGGACATCCCGGTCCGTGTATGAAGTGAATGTTCTGTGGCATAAGCTGGTGAAGACCGTACTTCACTATGCTATGGGTATGGCCTCCGCATACCTCCATGATATGTATGTCACGCTCGAGCTTCTCTGCCTCGATCCCGATACGTTTCACCAGTGCTCTGATGGTTTTTGGATCACGGAACCCTTCATAAAGGTCCTTTAACGCAAGACTACCCATCTTCACCCCGGTGGGTACAGCTATCACTCTCTGCGATAAACTGTTCCAGCTCTTCGGCTTCCATTACGGCGATGATCTCTTGGTATGCTTCAAGGCTTTGGAGTGCATCTGCTTCATCGATCTTGTTCATTGCAAAACCGATATGTATCAACACATAGTCCCCCACATCTACCTGCTGATCGATCAGATCGAGTGAGGCTTCACGCGCTACACCCATGGTATCAACCGTTACCACATTGCGACTGCGGTCGATTTTTGTTATCTGAGAAGGGATGGAGAGGCACATATCAACTCCTGAACTTCTGTTTGAACGCTATCCACTCGATCACCCGTTTGATACTTTGTGGGTCTTTCGTGGTAACCTCAAGGATATCCACATTGGGTTTGAGTCTTCTGGCCGCTTCTTTTTCAGCTTCGATATCGTACTCAAAATAGGGGAGAAGATCGGTCTTTGTAAAGAGTATCAGGTCTGCTTTTCTGAACATCACAGGGTACTTGGCGATCTTGTCTTCACCTTCCGGGATGGAGACCAGTACGATGTTCAGGTGTGTTCCCACATCATAGCTTGCAGGACAGACAAGATTCCCCACATTCTCTACAAAGCAGACATCCATTTTGTCCAGATCCATATGGTGAAGCCCTTTATGCACCATAAAGGCATCCAGGTGGCAGGCAGATCCTGTCTGTATCTGATGCGCTTCGATCCCTTTTCTCTTGAGTCTCTCCGTATCCCTGTTCGTCTCCAGGTCACCCTCTATCACACCAAAGGAAAAGTCAGCCAGCCCTGCCATCGCTTCGAGCAGAGAGGTCTTGCCGCTGCCGGGACTACTCATGAGGTTGATACCCACTACATTGTGTCTGTCGAGATGCTCCCTGTTGTGTGCCGCTTCATGATCATTCTTATGCAGGATTTTGGTAATGACTTCTATGGTTTTGCTCTCATTGAGCTGCGGGTTATGATGCAAGGTTTCATCAGAGTGGTGGTGATGATGTGCTTCAGTGACCGAACAACCGCAATCTTTACACATTTTTCTTCTCCAGATATCTGTAGAGTGCAAAAATACCCAGGATCACAACGACTACGATACCAAACGCATTGCTGTGCAGAAAACCCAAGAGGTGCAAATGATCGTGCCCCTCAGCATGTGCAAAAAGGTGTACGGTCAGTGATAACAGAACGATAAGATGTTTCAACATAAGAATCTCCTTTAGATTGAACAGATTGAGTTTATCTTGTATTTGCTTAGCGCTTTGCCTTGTGCATCGATGATATGTACAGCACAGGCAAGACACGGGTCAAAGGCATGGAGCACGCGTAAGACTTCGAGAGGTCGGGAAGGATCTTCAAGTCTGATACCTATCAGTGCTTCTTCATAGGGTCCTCGTTGATCTTCGCTGTCTTTTGGAGAGGCATTCCATGTGGTCGGGGCAATGACCTGATAATTGGCGATCTTTTGATCTTTTATCTGTACAAAGTGGCTGAGAACACCCCTTGGCACTTCAAAGAAAGCCCTTCCTTTGGCCTGATGTGGCAACTCTTCAAATGCATACCTGCTCCAGGTATCGGTATCATAATACTTGATATTCTCAATAAGATTGTTCACAAGCTTGAAGATATATTCGCTGATATAGGCACTCTCTATGGCCCTGGCCGCATTTCTGCCTACTGTGGTGGTAAGGTCACTCAGTTCCAACCCGCATGCCTCAAGGAACTCATCTACAAAGGGTTTCATGAATCGGTTCCCTTTTTGATAGCTTACGAGCACTCTTGCAAGCGGCCCGCACTCCATCGGTTTTCCCTCATAACGCGGTGCTTTGACCCAGCTGTATTTATCCTCTCTGTTCCGGGTTTTGAGTGTTCCGTCTTCATTGAGGTCTGTATAGTGCGGCTCATCCCCTTCATACCAGGCACGGTCTACATTTTCGGTGATCTTGCTCTCTTCAAAAGGATGCACCCTCTCAAGCTCGTGTCCAAAAATGACACCACCTTCAAAGAGTTGATGCGCTTTATCCAACGGGAATCCTCCTACACAGAGAAAGTTGCCTTCATTGCGTCCGTAACCCGCCTTGATATCCTCTCTGTAGGCCCTAGTGATCAATCTGACATCGGGGAGGTAGGCCCTCTCTATAAAATCTTTTGACTCTTTGAGAATCTCAATAAACATATTGAGCCTTTGGGGGTTGATCATGTCAGCCACACTGGTGACACCGCCTACGACGATCGTCTGAGGGTGCGGGGTTTTCGCTCCGAAAATGGCAACGGCTTTGGAGATATCGGTTTGAAATTTCAATGCCTCCAGGTAGTGCGATAACAAAAGGAGGTTCTCTTCAGGTGTAAGCCTGTAGGCCTTATGCCCCCAATAGCCGTTACTGAAAAGTCCGAGTCTCCCTGCATCTACAAACTTTTTGAGTTTCTCTTTGACCTCTATGTAGTGTGTATCTGAGTTACGGTAGGGTTCAGAGGAGTAGGTTTGGGCAATTTCCGAGGTGAGCTCAGGATCTGCTTCAAGGGCTTTGGTGACATCAACATAGTCCAAAAGGTGCAGATGGTAAAAATGCACGACATGGTCCTGTAAGAAGAGTGCTAAAGCCATCAGGTCCCTGATGATCTCACTGTTGGCCGGGATCGTGATCCCGTAGGCATCTTCCACCGCCGAGATCGCTGCACGGAAGTGTACATTGGTACAGACCCCGCAGATCCTTCCTGCCAGCAAGCCCGCATCCCTGGGGTCTCTGTTTTTAAGGATGATCTCTATCCCTCTGAAAAGCTGTCCGCTGACATAGGCTTCTCTGACGACATTGTTTTCATCTATCTCGACCTCTGCACGCAGATGCCCCTCGATACGGGTGATCGGGTCAATGACGATTTTCTTCACTTCTCCTCCTCCATCTTTCTTTCCGTTGCCAGTCTGTCAAAGAACTTCGTCTCTACACATCCCATACAGCCGTGTCCGCCCTGTACCGGCCAGCTTGTACCCTGATTGAACTTCATCGTAGGGCAGTTGGCATTGGCATATGGCCCTTTGCATCCCATCTCAAAAAGACACCATCCTTTTTTTGCCCCTTCATCTCCCCACTCTTTGACAAACTCACCAAGCTCGTAGTGTCCCCGCCGTTCACAATTGTCATGGATCCTTCCTTCATAGGCCCATAGCGGACCGTCAAACGCACAAGCTCCTACCGAGATAATCAATGCAGCATCTTCTGCACACTTTTTCAGAAGTTCAAGTCCTGTTTGTCCTTGCGGACCGATACGCAAAAACTTGCCCTCCATGCCTAATGGGATAGCACCCTCTACGATCAGGATATACTCTCCTTTTTGATGGGAGATAATATGCTCCAAAACGGTTTCGCTCTGATCGCCCGCACTGCTCATAAGAAGTTCATGGTAATCGAGTGAGATATAGTCAAATATCAGATCAGATATACTCGGATCAGCGGTTTTGATAAAGGCTTCAGAGTTACCGGAACAGTCAGCGAGCTCCAGCCATATGACCGGTACTTTGTTGAGTGTCCTTACGCCTTTTTTGACCAGTTCCTCAAACTCGGGATGAAGCTGCATGTCCGCTGTGACCATGGAAACCCATCGGTTCATCTCTCTGTCCGTGATATCGTAAGCATCCATAGCAGAGGAGAGATTGTCGGTGTCAAGCTGGTTCTGAGGATGCAGTCTGTTGAACTTTTCTATACGTTCTCTGACGCGTGCTAACTCTTTTTCGTGTTTGAGCTCATCAGCACTCTTTTTCGGCATATTCGGATCGATCAGACCCTGTGATGCTTCGATGATATTTTCTACCATTTTTTTACAGCGTCCGCATACTCTACCTGCCTGCGTAAACTCACCCAGTTCCTGGAAGTTGGAAACACCGTGCATACGTACGATATCTTCAAGGTCTTTTTGATAGAGATGTTCACAACTACATATCAGCCTTCCCCTCTCTGAAAGGACTCTGTTCTTATAGAGGTAGGAGGCATCTATCGGATTTTGATCCCTTACAAGGTCTTCAAGGTAACCTACATCCACATTGGAGTTGATACCTATAAATCGTATAAGCTTGTCATCCTTGATATAGTACTCATCCACCCGGTGCTCACCAGGGGAGGTCATCACTATCTTTTCAAACGCTTTCTCTTTGGAATGTTCCGGACTATTGACATCTATCAGGTCAAACTCACCGACTTTCAGCATATCTACAGATACTTCAGGGGCAAATCTTTTCTCCTCGCTTCCAAAGAGGTGTGACAGGGCTACATCGGCTTGCAGTGTACACTCTTTGACATGCCCTGCGATGAAGCCGATTGATTCGACTTCTGCAGCCTCTCCCACGGCATAGATATCCTCATCGCTTGTCTGCATAAAATCATTGGTCAGGATACCGCGGTTACAGGCCAATGATTCTCTGGCAAAATCGATATTGGGTTGTATCCCCACACCAAAGATAAGATAGGGCTCATCAATATCGAATTTTTTTGTCTTTAACTGTGTGATATGACCCTCTATGATGGTCCTGTCGATGATCTCATTCTCATAGGAGATCCGGACTTTACCGCTTTTGAGATAGGCTGATTCGATCTCATTTTGTGCCTCTGACGAGAGTGAATGGGCATAGAGTCTGTTTGAACGTACGAGCAGGGTGATATGCTTTGCATCTTTCATCTCTATCAATCTGGGCAACTTTTTGGTTCAACGTCACTTTGACGGAAGGATGGAGTGCTAAAGAGATATCCTTTTGGGTATCTTCCTCATTTACAAGATTGCATAGGTGTATCCTGTCATAGGGTGCAAGAGACTCATCGGAGATGATCTGCACGTCTGCTTCCATAGCTATCTCTTTGATACGGTTGGCTATATATGCTGCTGATATCCCGCCACCTATGATCACTATCTGCATACTAGAGACTCCATTTGATCTGTTCTCTTTAGATTATAGCAGATTCATATATTATTTAAAATAATAGATGAATTTTAACTATTACAATCTATAGGAGATTTGAAGTTTTACAATGTACGATCAATGATTACCATGAAATAAGCTGTGAGTAGGGGGATGAAAAGCTATGTATATTCAGAAACAGAAGATAAGAGGGAAAACCGTATCATAGTTATTTTTTTGTTATGAATAGACTTTTTGCTATACTCAAAATAAGCAAATAGAGATAGTTTTTGTATCGAGTATCTATGAATAAAAAGAGGTGTGTGTGGATAGATGGTTTTTAATAATATCCGGTATTGTCATACTGTCTGTTTTTGCTGTTTTTATTGGACAAGTATATCAACGTGCCAGATTAAAGAAACTTGAGATATCACTGATCCGCAGTGCCTCTAAATCAAAAAGCGATGCCATTGATTTTGGTTCTTTTTCAGAGCTTCCGCTTCCGGTTTCACGTTATTTCAAACACGTACTGGTTGATGGGCAAAGATTGATTAAAACCGTAAGAATGCGTCAATCCGGCATACTTAGAGCAAGTCCGATGAAGAATAACTGGTCTGCGTTTACCGCATCACAACTTGTTGTGCCCTCTTCAAACAGTTTTATATGGGATGCTAAAATAGCAATGCCCTTAAGCACCCATTTTCAAGTGATTGATAGCTATGTCTCAGGGATAGGTTCAGGACAGGTGAGTTTATTCTCTGCTTTTCCTCTTGTTTCAGAATCTGGATCAGTAGAGCTTAATTCTGGTGCCTTGCATCGGTACTTAGCTGAATCAGTCTGGTTCCCCACCAATCTTTTGCCGCAATCCGGCGTCCTATGGAGTCCGCTGAATGAACACTCAGTAATCGCTACAATCACGGATAGAGGAATCACTGTGTCACTCGAGTTTCGGTTCAATGAGGCAGGAGAAGTTACAGGTATATATAGCCCCGGTCGTTTTAGTAAGATTGACGGTGGATATATACAGTTACCTTGGGAGGGACACTTTAGCGACTATCAGCAACAAGCAGGTATGCTTATACCCATGTATGGTGAAGTCGGCTGGTATATTGACGGAGCATTGCAACTTGTCTGGAAAGGAAAACTTCTGGATGTCGACTATGATCTTGAAGCGTGAGTCATTGGTTGGTAGGCAAAGCAGGTTAATCACGTCGCAGTGATTTCGCAATAAGCACAATGTGCAAGGATAAAAATCATGAAAATTCGATTATTGCTGCCGTATCTGGCGATAACCTTCGGACTCTCCTGGGGGCTTATCTCTTTATTGATTCTTTTCCCACAGCAGGTCGCAGTTCTATTTGGTGAGTTGAGTGCACAAACCCCACTGTTTATACTTGCTGTGTATTCTCCCGCTATTGCGGCATTCATCCTAGTCATGCATCATGCAGGAGTGCAAGGCTTGCGGCGCTATTTCTCAAGGCTGTTGTTATGGAGAGTTCATTGGGGCTGGTACGCCTATATCTTTATCGGTATTCCGTTTTTATTCTATGCCGGTGCTGCAATAAAGGGCAATCTCTTTACTGACCCCTTTCCGTTTTCCGTCTGGTATGAAGTCTTTCCTGCACTGGCTTTTATGCTTATCTTGGGACCCGTTGAAGAGTTTGGCTGGCGCGGGCTTGCGTTGCCGCTGTTGCAACAGTATTTTGCACCGATCTGGGCTGGACTGATACTCGGAGTTATCTGGGGGATATGGCATCTCCCCGCATTTTATTTAAGCGGCACACCACAGAGTGCATGGTCGTTTTCCCCTTTTTTTTATCGCCTCTATCGCGGTGAGTGTGATGATAACGCCGCTCTTTAATGCTTCAGGCGGGAGTATACTACTCCCACTTTTGGTTCACTGGCAACTGAATAACCCGATTTTTCCTGATGCCGCACCGTATGATACAATCATGTTTGTCACGGCAGCCGTTATAGTGGTAATCATCAATCGAAAGCGTATGTTCAGCAAAGATCATGCAGTGACAGAAGTGATTCCCGGTAATCTGAAGCCGTTTGATGGGCATTAAGGAATTTGTCATATGGGTAGATGGAGAAATCAGGAATGGCATGGTTGTATTGAACGGTTTGCTGTCGTCGCATATCTTATCTGCTTTTTGACAGGAACGCTTTTCGCAGAGGCCCTTTCCGGTAAAATCCATGAAAATCTTATTAAAACTATACAAGATGAATTGGATAGGCAGTACAGGTCAGCTCAAATGACGGAAGAGCTTTTTCCCGGAGCGACAGTAGCTTTCGTGTTGCCTGATGGAAAAGTAATGGCGTTTGCAACAGGTTTTGCAGATATAGAAAAAAAGACCGTTATGTCGGTTGAGTCACGAATGCCTGCAGGAAGTATCGGAAAGACATTTGTTTCTGCCGTTGTTTTGAGTATGGTCTCGGAGGGTATGCTCAGCCTTGACCAGAAGATCATTACGTGGCTTGGTGATGAGCTATGGTTCAGCCATCTGCCTAACCATAATATGATTACATTAAGGCATCTGTTAAACCATAGTAGCGGACTGGCTGATCATGTATTTGATGCAAATACAGGGTTTCAGGATTACTTTAATGAACATATCAATTCAGACAATAAAGAGCCAAAGATTGACCCGACGGAATTGGTCAAATTGGTTCTTGACAAAGAGCCTTTATTTCCAGCTGGTGAAGGATTTCACTACTCTGATACGAACTATATTCTAGTAGGTCTAATCATTGAAAAAGCTGGCAGGTTGACCTATTATGAAGAACTTACCAATCGTTTTCTCACGCCACTGAATCTTACGCATACCTCTGCGTTAACCTAGAAAAAACTTTTGGATATTGCACAGGGGTATGCCCCTAAAAGCCAAAAACTATTCGGGACTTCATACACAGTATTAGATAACGGTACTTTTACATTTGATCCTTCTATTGAATGGACAGGCGGAGGTGTGGTCAGTAATTCAAAAGATATGGTACGATGGGCAAAAGCACTCTTCGAAGGGAAGGTGATAAAACAACCCTATCTTGATGAGATGTTAAAGTCTGTTTCAAAACCTACAAAAGGTAAGGATATTTCAGGACGGGCATATGGATATGGACTTGGTGTCAGTATTGTCAAAACGAACTACGGGACAGCTTTCAGACATGGCGGGTTTTTCCCGGGATACAACTCTATGCTGGCCTATTTCCCAGATTTCAAGATAGCTGTTGTGCAAAGTGTGGTTTATCAAGCGAATATCGGGATAAAACCACAAAGTGTGAGATTGACCGAGTGAGTGGTTCAAAACCTTATAAAATGTTCTTTATGGGAGATTTTATAAGGTAAAGCAGTAGAGGAGAGGGTAGGGTCTAGAAAACGATCTTTCCTTCGTTTTGCATTCTCATGATGATATCTTTTGCTTTCTGGTGTCCCTGGTAGGCTGCTTTGCGGCACCATTCGATCGCCTGCTCTTTATCCTCTTCACACCCAAGTCCAAGGTCATAAAGCGCACCGAGGTTGAACTGTGCAGAGGCGTTGCCTGCCATGGCTGCTTTTTTGAAGAGGATGAAGGCTTTCTGGTAGTCCTGGTGGACACCGCGCCCCTCTTTATACATCGCTGCCAGGTTGTTGAAGGCTTCTACATTTCCACGCTTTGCCGCCTCTTCGTACCAGAAGGCTGCCTCTGAGAAGTTCTGTTCGCACCCTTCGCCGTTTTCCAGCATCAAGGCAACATCAAACTGGGCCAGGGGTACTTCTCTAGTCGCTGCTTCAAGGTAGTGAGCAAAGGCTTTTTTGCTGTTTTGATCCACGCCAAATCCTCTGAAGTAGAGAAAACCGAGATAGTAGTGTGCCACCGGGTCATTCTGTGCAGCCATCTCGCGGTAGAGTACAAAGGCTTTGTCATAGGCTTTATTGAGAAGATGGGTATAGGCTTCTTGGGCTTGTTGGGTCATGTAATATTCCTAATAAGTGTGGGAAATGTCATTCTCGAATCGCACCACAAAGGTATTGCCGTTGGGCATCGGGAATCTAGATGTTATATTACAGAAAAGCTTGTGTTACGCTGAAGTTATAGATGTAGATCCCCGGGTCAAGCCCGAGGATTACGAGATAGGTTACATAGTAGCGATATATGCCTTACGCACCAAATCCTGAAAGTTCGGCTTCAACTTTTTCCATTTTCGCCTGCGCATCTTCGAGTGCTTGTCTGTTCTCGGCGATGACCTGCTCCGGTGCATTTGCCACGAACTTTTCGTTGTTCAGCATACCGCTGAGCTTGTTGATCTCTTTTTCAAGTTTCTCTTTTTGCTTGCTGAGCTTACCGATGATCGCACTGAGGTCGATCTCATCGGTAGGGATGTAGACCTCAAGGTTGTCACTTACATCAGTCACAGCGTTTTCTACTTTTGCATCTACAAACTCTATCTCTTCTACTTTTGCAAGTTTTTCGATGAACGGTTTTGCTGCTGCCGTATCGATCTCTTTGCCTAGTTTTACATAGGCTTTGGCGATCTTGGAGTTACCCATATCGATGATGACTTTCGCTCTTCTGATCGCTGTAATAGCCTCTTCGATGATCGCGAACATCGCTTCAGCCTCTTCATCCGTAGCAACCTTTTTAGGGAAGCTCATCACCATCACAGACTCGCCGCTTTCAAGCTCGGTACCTGAAAGCTTGTGGTAGAGGTGCTCAGAGATAAACGGCATAAACGGTGAAACCATCTTCAGTGTCTCTTTGAAGATCGCTCCGAGTTCAGCGATAGACTCTTTATCTGCCTTGGAGTACTCGATACCCCAGTCACAGAACTCGTTCCATACAAATCTATAGAGGTTACTTGCCGCTTCGTTGAACTTGTAGGTCTCAAGTGTCTCACGTACCTCTTCAACCGCACGAGAGAGACGGCTCTGCATATATTTACCAAGCGGCGTCTTCACTTCGATATCTTTGAGGTCCGCAAAGGTATCTACGTTCATCTGCAGGAAGTTGGATGCATTGTAGAGTTTGTTGGTAAAGTTTCTGAACTGCTCCAGGTTCTTTGCACCAAGCTTGATATCTCTTCCCTGTACCGCAAGGAATGCGAGGGTAAATCTGATGATATCCGCACTGTGCTCTTCGACCATATCAAGAGGGTCGATGACGTTCCCTTTGGACTTACTCATCTTCGCACCATGCTCATCTCTTACGAGGGCATGCATATAGATATCTTTGAACGGCAGCTCACCCATAAAGTGCTCACCCATCATCATCATACGTGCTACCCAGAAGAACATGATGTCAAATCCGGTGATCAGCAGTGAGTTAGGGTAGAAGTCTGCAAGGTCTCTATCCGTATAGGTCTCTTTCATCTCCCCGTTATTCCCCCAACCAAGCGGTGAGAATGCCCAGAGTGCAGAAGAGAACCAGGTATCAAGTACATCAGGGTCCTGATGGATCTTTTTGCTCGCACAGTGTGGACATGCTTCAGGATTGTCCTGTTTGTCCGCCCACTGGTGACCACACTCATCACAGTAGAATACAGGGATTCTGTGTCCCCACCAGAGCTGTCTGGAGATACACCAGTCTCTTAGCTCATCCATCCAGGCTCTGTATGAGTTGAGCCAGTGTGCAGGGTGGAACTTCACTTCACCTGCATAGGTCTTCTCGATAGAGTTCTTTGCCACTTCACTTCTCACGAACCACTGTTTTGAGATATACGGTTCTACGATGTTCTTACATCTGTAGCAGTGACCGACCTGGTGTACATGGTCTTCTATCTTGACGATGTATCCCTCTTTTTCAAGTTTTTCTACGATCGGCTTTCTTGCTTCAAGTCTCTCCATGCCTGCAAACTCGCCGCAGTAGTCGTTCAGGATACCTTTCTCGTCAAATACGGTGATGAACTCAAGGTCGTGACGCTTACCGACTTCGTAGTCGTTCTGGTCGTGTGCAGGAGTTACCTTTACGATACCCGTACCAAACTCCATATCAACGTGCGCATCAGCAATGATCTTGATCTTTCTGTCTGTAAGCGGAATGATCACCTCTTTACCGATGATCTCTTTGTAGCGCTCATCATCAGGGTGTACCATGATCGCCGTATCCCCGAAGTAGGTTTCAGGTCTTGTCGTAGCGACCGTCACATGCCCGCTTCCGTCGGCAAAGTGGTAGTTCATATGGTAGAACTTACCGTTGACCTCTTCGTGTTCTACTTCGATGTCTGAGAGTGCACCGTCGTGTGTACACCAGTTGATCATATAGTTGTTCTGTACGATCATCCCTTCGTTGTAGAGGTGGACAAAGGCCTCTTTCACTGCCTCTTTCAGTCCCTCATCCATCGTAAATCGCTCACGGCTCCATGCAGGGGATACACCCAGTTTACGCATCTGGTGGACGATGCTGCCGCCGCTTGTCTCTTTCTGTTTCCAGGCGCGTTCGAGAAATGCCTCTCGACCTATCTCTTCTTTCGTCGTACCTTCGGCAAGGAGCTGTTTCTCTACGACATTCTGTGTCGCGATACCGGCATGGTCGGTTCCCGGCTGCCAGAGTGTCTTAAACCCGTCCATCCGTTTATAGCGGGTAATGATGTCCTGGAGTGTAAATGTCAGTGCGTGACCGATGTGCAGACTTCCCGTGACATTCGGAGGTGGCATCATGATCGCAAAGTTTTTACCCTCTTCCTGGATCGCCTGATTTCCGTCTATCTCAAAGTATCCGCGCTCTTCCCATATCTTGTAGTATTTGTCTTCCGTGGCTTTAGGATCGTAGCCCTTCTTATTGTTGGTATTTTGGGTAGTTTCACTCATTCTTTTGTCCATCATAAAATAGTATTGCCGCGATTATAGCGTAATGGTGCTTTTGATTCATTGGATTTCCCCCATAAGAGAGAGGGGGAGGATTATCTTCTGCTGAATTTTGATTTTAACAAAAGATAACCGGTGACCCCTGAAAGGAAAGATCCAAGTAGGATCGCCAGTTTATCTGCATAGCGATAGAGGTCGGTATCGTTGAAGGCCAAACTGTCGACAAATAGACTCATCGTGAAGCCGATACCTGTAAGAATGGCTACCCCGTAGAGCTGCCTCCATGTTGCACCGGTAGGGCGGGAAGCAAGCCCCAGTTTGATGGCTATCCAGGAAAAGCCGAAAACGCCGATCTGTTTTCCCAGGAAGAGTCCCAGCATGATCCCCATAGGTACAGGCCCCGCGATCTCTTCAACAGAGATTCCCCGAAGGTCTACACCGGCGTTGACAAAGGCAAAAAGAGGGAGGATAAAGAACGCCACCCAGTAACGCAACCCATGCTCCATATTTTTAAGCATCGAAAAAGTCTGTCCTTTCTCATCTCTTGACTGAAGCGGTATCATCAACGCGAGTGCAACGCCGGCGAGTGTCGCATGTACTCCGGATTTGAGTACCGAGACCCATAGTACGATACCTACAACAATATAAAGCGATTGTTTCACAACGTTCAACCGATTGAAGGCAAAGAGCACGGCCAGTGCGATACTTGCGATGACAATCGATGTGGTAGAAAGATCTGTCGTGTAGAAGAGTGCGATAATGATAATGGCGCCAAGGTCATCGATGATCGCAAGTGCCATCAGAAAGATTTTGAGCGATACAGGCACGCGCGGCCCCAGCAGAGAGAGGATCCCCAAAGCAAACGCGATATCCGTAGCTGTCGGTATCGCCCATCCGTTCATCGCAAACTGGTTGCCTGTATTGAAAAAAAGAAAGACCAGGGCAGGGACGATCATCCCTCCTACCGCAGCGATAGCCGGCAGTGTCACCTGGCGTACGGAAGAGAGATGCCCCTCGATGACTTCTCTTTTGACTTCAAGCCCGATCATAAAGAAGAAAACGGCCATCAGCCCGTCATTGACCCACAACAGGAGAGGTTTGGCTATCTGAAGTTCCCCGAAGCGTATCTCGACATGGGTATGCAGAAACCCCGTATAGTATTCGGACAATGGTCCGTTTTGGAGCAGCAGTGCCGCTATGGTTGTGAGGATGAGGATAATTCCCGCAGATGACTCTTTCCTGATAAATTGAAGTAGGGTTTCTCTATACATAGTTGATCATTGTCTCCTTTAGATAGAACCATACACTAAAAGAGATAAAAAGTTATTGACATTTTGATGGAGAATCAACTACAATAGTTAAAACGATTCAGGAGAATGGCAGAATGAAAGAGAAAATCGAAGAGGTAATCCAGCACGTACAAAAATCAGAGAAAGTAGCCCAAGAGGATAAACCGCTGATCATAGAAAAGCTGGAAGAGTGGAGAGAAGAGGATGAGGCAATCAATGATATCTCAGTGCGCTTCCAGAACTGGTGGATGGAGATGGAGCCGATCTTTGCAGAATTGGGATGGATATAGGAAGGATGGATAGCGTGCAGATACTTACCCAATATACCTATGAAAAGAAGTGGTCGAAGACCTCCAGGCATGAGGCGATGAATATCATCGAAAAAGAGATGCCTGAGACTGACGTGGAAGCGACATGGGAATATATCCTCGCAGAAGTAAAAAAAGGGAAAACCATTACTTTGGGTGATTGCCGCTTCAAAATGGAGGATTAATCTTTCAAAATCCTCTTGATCGCTTCAGAACAGACTGTCAGTCCAAACGCTCCTGTCACAGCGACACAGGAACCTTTGACCTTGCACTGGTCCTCTTCCGGTGAATAGACCACGGTAAAGTTCCTGCTGAACTTCGCTTTTTTGAGTTCATTACGGATTTTACGTGCCAGGGCATCCCCGTGGGTTTTCCAGATCGTTGCCACCTCGATCTTTGCCGTATCAAAACGTTTCGCCGAGCCTACCGACATAATAAGCTTCTTGTAGCACTTTTTGGCGACCTCGATCTTTACTTTCGTTGTATCTGCCGCATCGATGATCAGGTCATAGGGGTCAAAGTCAAAGGCTTCAACCCATGCCATATCCATCTTCTGCGTGATCGTTTTGATACCGGGGTATAGTTCTGCCAGACGCTCGGTTTTGAGCATACCGATCGCCTCAGAACCGATCTGCCTGTTCTGATTGGTCTCATCATAGCGGTCATAATCGAGGATCGTGATATCTTTTACTCCGGAGCGATATAGACAATCAAGCGCATAAGAACCGACACCTCCTACACCAAGGATAAGTACTTTGGCATTCTGGAGTTTTTCAAATCCCTCTTCTCCGAATAGCATACGGCAACGTTCATATCTCATTGTGCAACCCTTATGATTTCGTCATTCACATGCTGTGGTTCATTTGTTTTTGGATTCCCGATCGGGGTCGGGAATGACGGAGAGCAGATCACAGCCATGCCTCCAGTACCGCGATATCATCATGGCTTGTCATATCCAGGTGTACGGGGGTAATGGAGATATAGTTTTGATTGATTGCTTCAAAATCTGTGATATGGCCCTCTGTGATATGCCAGTCAAGCCTCGGCAGACCGATCCAGTAGTACTCATGTCCCCGGGGATTCCAGTGGACATGGGCATCGTTGCCGTAGGCACGTTTGCCTGCGCGGGTCACTTTGAAGCCCTGGCACGCTTCTGCTTTGATCGGAGGGATATTGACATTGAGGAACTTCCGCTCGGGCAGGGGGAATGCCCCTTCAAAGATGCGCTTTACCAGAGCGGCTATGCTCTGTTGTGCCAGATCATACCCCATGTCATCGATATTTTGGCATTTGTCGATACAGACCTGGGAGATGGCAATAGCCGGGATACCTTGAAGTACTGCCTCCATCGCAGCTGATGCCGTACCGGAGTAGGTGATATCTTCACCCATGTTCGCACCTTTGTTGATCCCCGAGATCACCAGATCGGGTTTATAGTCCTCATCAAAAAGTTTGTTGAGTGAGAGGAATACACAGTCTGTCGGTGTACCGTCATCCAGCTTGAAAAAATCATCATCCAGTTCGACGAAACGGAGAGGCCGTGTGAGGGTGAGTGAATGTCCGCAGGCAGACTTCTCCATCGTAGGTGCGACCACTGTCACCCGCGCGAGCGGCTTGAGCGCCTCTACGAGGGCATGCAGTCCCTTGGATTCAAAACCATCATCATTGGTCACCAGTATATGTCTCATCTGCACCTCTTTAAAAAATCTTTTTGGTATAATACCCTTAAATAATAAAACATTTATAAAACAGCACCAGTACTGGGATCATCCGATTGGTATAGCGTGTGGCTGAGGGGTTTTTACTCCGATGCAAATCAATATAATAAGGAAGAATTGTGCAAAAAGAGCCGATGTTGGAATCAACCTATAAAAAACTGTCCCAAGAACTTGAACATCTCAAGAATGTCGAAAGAGGCATCATCGCAAGGGTGATCGATGAAGCGAGGGAACTGGGGGATCTCAAAGAGAATGCAGAGTACCATGCAGCAAAAGAGAAACAGGGGTTGATGGAAGCGCGTATCACCGAACTGCAGGACGTTGTAGGACGTGCGCAGGTCGTTGACCCTTCGAAACTTCCTCATCAGAGAGTAAGCTTCGGATCAACGGTAGTACTCACAGATCACGATACGGATGAAGAGGTAAAGTATACGATCGTAGGTGCCTATGAATCCAATCCTGCGAAAAAACTCATCTCGATCCAGTCGCCGATGGCACGTGCAATGATCGGGAAAGAGGAGGGGGAAGAGATCGAAGTAACGCTTCCCGGCGGAGATAAAACATATGATATCGAAGAGATACGCTACGAAGAGATAAATCTCTAAAATTAGTAGATAGGAAATAGCAGGGAGTAGGTTCTGGTATGCTTTTCTGGAGAAAAGCTTTTTGAGGGATATCCGGACCTGCGGAAATTTGAATATGCACAAAAAGGAACATAGATGATAAAAGTAGGTGTAGTAGGAGCAAGCGGATATACGGGACTGGAGTTGGTAAAGATGCTGATTGCCCATCCCGAGTTCGAGCTTAGCTACCTGGCAACTACAACGGGTGATGTGATGATAGAAGCACTTCACCCGTCACTTCAGGGGGTGATATCACTCAATGTGGAGAAGGCCTCGGCTGAAGGTGTGGCAGAACACTGTGACCTTGTATTCCTGGCACTGCCTCATAAAGCCTCTATGGGATTTGCCAAAGAGATATTGGCTAAAGGTGTAAAGGTCGTCGACCTTTCGGCAGACTACCGTCTTGAGCTGGATACGTATGAAGCAAACTACTGTGTGCATGAGGATAAAGAACATCTGGACAGCGCTGTGTATGCATTGATCGAGTACTATCGTGAAGCGTTGAAGTCTACCAATCTTGCTGCAGGGCCGGGATGTTATCCGACAGCGACACTGCTGGGGATCCTTCCGTTCATTCCCTATCTGGATACCAATGCTCCGCTTTTTGTGGATGCGAAGTCCGGTGTCAGCGGCGCAGGGAAGAAGCTGAGTGAGACAACACACTTTGTAACGGTCAATGACAATATCTTTGCGTACAATCCGCTCAAGCATCGTCATGCACCCGAGATCGCTGAAAAGATAGAGAAGGTACATGGCGTGAAGATGCAGGTCAATTTCGTACCCCATCTTATCCCTGCGACTCGTGGAGAACTGGTATCATGCTATGCGGTGCTCAAAGAGGATATCGATCCGCTTGAAGTACTGAGAGAACACTACAAGAACGATCCGTTTATCCGTATCAGAGAGAATCCTGTAGATGTGAAGAGTACGGCCGGTACGCACTTCTGTGATATCTATGCACAGAAGAACGGCAATGCACTCTTCGTAAACTCTGCGATAGACAACCTCCTGCGTGGAGCGAGTTCACAGGCCCTTGCAGCAGCGAACTTGATGTGCGGCTTCCCTGAAGAGATGGGAATACCTACGATCGCTTATATGCCTTAATCAGGTAGTAGATAGTAGGGAGCAGGTAGCAGATTTTGTTTGCATTGCTTTGCAATGCTTCCTTTTAAATAAAAAAATGTCATAGTGAACGACCTTGAAAGCGAAGCGATTCGAGAGCTATGACGCTTTTTTGCCTACTTTTTTCTAAAAAAAGTAGAGAGAAACGTTTGAAAAGGTTTAAGTGTGGGAAACAGAGAGATTAAAGAAAATGCCATCTTTATCGCTGATTCCCACTACCCGCATCACGGGGATGCCTTTCTTACCCTTCTTCAAAAAATTGCAGCCAAAGAGATCCAGACCCCTCAGCTCTTTTTGATGGGTGACAACTTCGATCTGCTTTTTGGCTATAACGACTACATCCAGACATTCTCAAAAGAAGCGATAGCACTGCTGCAAAGCCTCTCAAAAGAGCTTGGAATTATCTACCTTGAAGGGAACCATGATTTCTGCCTCAAAGAACTTTTTCCGGACATAGAGGTCTATAGCAGAGAGGAACAGCCGATATATTATACGCTGAACGGAGAGAGGGTTGCGCTTTCCCATGGGGACAAATATGTGACCGGATTTGGGTACGACCTCTACTGCAAGCTTCTTCGGAATAGAACAACGCTCACGCTACTCAAACCTTTCCAAAAACTCATTATCAATGACCGTATGAGGAAACTCGCCCATAAGAAAATATGCCATCCGTTTGTAGATTTTGAAGAGCGTGTCGGGAAGATACTGGCACATTACCAAGAGGTAGATCTCGTGATCGAAGGGCATTTCCATCAGGCTAAAACCATCGGAAAGTATATTTCGCTCCCTTCGCTGGCATGTCAGGGGCAGGTTGCTGTCGTCGAAGAGGGTAAGATCGTCTTCAAAACGCTCTGATGGTCTATCTCACACTCTTTTTTGTCGCTTTTGTTTCCGCTACACTTCTGCCTATGGGAAGCGAAGCATTGCTTGTTTATGATATCCATGAAGGTTATGCTGTCTGGTCACTCTGGTTGGTCGCTTCGGTGGGTAATACATTGGGATCTATGGTCAACTACTGGCTGGGGCTTAAAGGCGAAGCCTATCTGGAAAAAAGAGCTTATCTGGGCAGAGAAAAGATGGCAAGAGCCAGCAGGTCGTTCGGAAGATACGGCGGTTGGACACTGCTGCTTTCATGGATGCCGATCATCGGGGATCCATTGACATTTATAGCCGGGGTATTGAGATATAGGTTTAAGCGGTTTGTCGTGATCGTAGCGGCAGCCAAGGCCGCGCGTTACGCTGTCATCACGTTGATGGTTACGCTTTGACTTTGGAGTCTTCTATCTTTTTGGCAAGCAGTTTGTCTGTATAGAAAGATCCGAACGGGATCAGTGAGAGGATCGAGTAGAGCACAGTCTCTTTCATCGTAAATCCGGCCTCTTTTTTAGCTTCAATGATCTGGTAGATAAATACAAAAACAAGCAGACCGTGCGCCATTCCTGCGATCTTGGTAGCGATCGGGTATCCAAAGCTGTACTTGAGCGGCATGGCAATGAAGATAAGGATGATGAATGAGAGTCCTTCGATCTTGTTGACGAGTTTAAACTTCATTAATTCGGACATTAATACTCCTAAAATATTTTTGAGACAGTATAGCAGGTGAAGTTTAACGTTTTATAAAGAGAATAGAGTTAATTTCAGCCCAATATGTCATAATGACAGCCTATTAAAGTTATTAGGATAAAAAATGGCATTAGAAAATTTGACTGCAGAGAACTTCAATGAAAAGGTTACATCCAACGATATTGTGATTATCGATTTTTGGGCACCATGGTGTGGTCCTTGTAAACAGTATGGTCCGATCTTTGAAAAAGTATCAGGTGAGTATCCGGATATTCTTTTCGGAAAGGTCAACACGGAAGAGGAGCAGGCAATAGCAAGCCACTTCCAGATCCAGTCGATCCCGACAACGATCATCCTGAGAGATAATATCGCTATTTTCCAGCAGCCGGGACTTTTACCTGAAGAGGGACTGAAAGATGTGATCAGACAGGTACAGGAACTTGATATGGATATGGTGAGAGCAGAGATCGCAAAACAGCAGTCCGGTGAGGGTGCTCAGTAAGTTTACCTGACGCTCGTTACGTCTCGCCCGAGGCTGCGAATGAAATAGAAGTGTAGGTCGGGGTGCCTC
The DNA here is from genome assembly GCA_014763885.1 of Campylobacterales bacterium. Lineage (GTDB taxonomy): Bacteria > Campylobacterota > Campylobacteria > Campylobacterales > Sulfurovaceae > Sulfurovum. The sequence goes on along the minus strand of JACXUO010000003.1, from coordinate 27,342 downwards.
ACCCCGACACCATAGATGGCCTCTCCATAAAGCATGGGTGTCGGGATAAGGGTATCCCGACCTACGGTGACCGGAGAGGTGATCACCAATGATTCCATCCGTCATTCCCGACTACGATCGGGAATCCAGAGTGATTGCTACTGAGAACTTTAAATATACACGGTTACCTAACCTCTAGATCCCCGGGTCTAGCCCGAGGATGACGGTAGGTTATTATAATTTAAAAGATGTAGAGTAGTTGATTCTAAACAAACGGTTGATATTTGTCATTCCCGACCCCGATCGGGAATCTAGATGTTGTTTATCAAGAGCACAAAGGGATTTGGAGATGGGTAGCGTCAGTTATCCTATTAACTCACTACAGAGATCAAACCGGTTGTGTGTCATCAGGTGCACTTTTCCGTGCAGCTTCATCATCTCGTCAAAGATACGTTTTGAGAGGGCGAATCCTACCTCTTTCTCTTTCTCTTCACCATCCATCGCAGCGAGGTTCATCTCGTCGATGATCGCTTTGGGGACGGAGATGCCCGGTACTTTGTCGTCAATGAAGTTCGCTGTACGTGCTGCCACGATAGGGAACTGTCCGAGGATCAGCTGCGCCTCTTTTGCCGTATCACGGATGCTTATCTCTTTCGCCTCCTCAAAGATCTCCAGAAGCTCTTTGGCATTCTCCAGATCATAGACTGGTTGTGTGATGATCGCTCTTGCCCCGTAGTTGAGTTTTTTGATGATACGCTTTTGGAGCTTCTTCATATCTTTGGCATAGGCATTGGCTACGGCAAAGGGATAGATCGGTTTGGGTGCCGGGTTGAGCGGTTTGTTCGAGTAGTCCACGCCTTTGTTCAGGTGGTAGATGATGCTGAGAAGCAGGGTGGAGTCACGCTCTACGACCCCTTTTACCTCAGGCTGGTCTGAAAGCTTTGCGGGGTCACCGGTGAGTGCAAGGATACATCTCAGATCAAAATCATTGGCACCAAGGAGTGTCGACTGCAGTGAGAGCTTGTTCTTATCCCTCATACTCATCGTAGCGATCACCGGTTTGCCGAAGGTCTGCTGGAGTTTGATCGCAGAGAGCACGCCAGACATTTTGAGTTTTGCAAGCGGGTTGTCTGTACATGAAAAGCCCGATACTTTATCGGCAAGGTTGCTTGCTCTGATCGCTTCGATGACAGGATCGAGTGATGCACCGTGCGGCGGGTTGACCTCTACGGTGATAAACGGTTTGTCGTTATGCAGGTTCTTACAGAAAGCTTCAAACATCTAAAATGGGCCTTTTACTGGGGATTTTGGGTTAATTGGTTATAATTTTATCCAAATTTAACATAGAGGGTTATTAGATGTCCAAACTCGCAGTTTTTGATTTTGATTCAACATTGATGGATGGAGAGACCATCGACTTTTTGGCAGCGCCGCTGGGCCTTGAAGAGCAGGTAGCAGGGATCACTGAACGTGCCATGGCCGGTGAGTTGGATTTCTATAAATCACTCAGGGCAAGGGTGGCACTGCTGGAAGGACTTGAAGAGGAGAAGGTCAATGCGATATGCAGTGATCTGCCTATGATGCCGGGTGCTGCGGAAGTGGTAGCCGGTCTCAAAGAGCGCGGATATACGGTAGTCTGTTTCTCGGGCGGTTTTAGAAATGCGACTAAGCCAGCATGTGAGAGACTGGGAATCCATGCAGATTTCTCCAATTTCCTGCATGCGGAGAACGGGGTATTGACAGGTGAAGTCGGAGGGGAGATGATGTACTCCAATGCAAAAGGCGATATGATCGTTCGTATGCAGGGGCTGCTTGGCGCAGGACGTGAAGATACTCTGGTTGTCGGTGATGGGGCCAATGACCTGAGTATGTTTGCCCACGCAGATACACGTGTGGCATTCTGTGCAAAGCCGGTGCTCAAAGAGGCGGCAACGCACTGTGTGGATATCAAAGACCTCCGAGAGATCCTGAAAGTAGTAGACGCACGCTAATGCAAAAGAAGAGCTGTAGTATCAACGGTATCATCAGGCAGTTGCTGCAGCATAAAAAAACACTCATTCTGGGCAATATCATTGCCCTTGGTTCAACTCTTCTTATCGTAGTGATCCCGCTTTTTATCCCGATCCTCGTGGATGAGCTTCTTCTGAATAAATCCCATGGGTATATTGCCTGGATTGAGGCCAATCTCTGGCAGAGCGATATCAAAGGGTATGTTTTTGCGACCTTGATGCTGATACTTCTGCTCCGCCTGCTCAGCGTACTTCTGGGGATCTGGCAGTCAAAGATCTTTGTGACGATCTCGAAAGAGATGACCTATAAAATGAGACAGGCGCTCCTGAAACACCTTAGGCATGTTTCGCTCAAAGAGTATGAGATGATGCGGGTCGGGGCAGTGACCTCGAAGCTGGTGACCGATGTTGAGACGATAGACAGTTTTATCAGTACGACAATCTCCAAGCTTATCATCGCTTCGCTTACGTTGATTTTTTCTGCGGTTGTTTTACTCTGGATACACTGGCAGCTGGCACTTTTTATTCTTATCACCAACCCGCTGGTTGTCTTTTTTACCGCTAAACTCTCACGCAATATCGGCAAGCTGAAAAAAGAGGAGAACCGGGCGGTTGGCGTATTTCAGGATGCTCTAACCGAGACGCTGGAGCTTTTCCATCAGATACGTGCAGCCAACAAAGAGGCGTACTTTTTCAAAAAAACCGAAAGGAAAGCAGAAGAGCTCAAAGAGCATGCCACCGCCTATGGCTACAGGAGTGATGCTGCGATCAAGTTCTCCTACCTTGTATTCCTGGGCGGGTATGAGATATTCAGGGCCGTGAGTATCCTGGCAGTGGCATATTCCGATCTTTCTGTGGGATTGATGCTGGCGATCTTCTCATACCTCTGGGTGATCGTGACGCCAACACAGGATATCATCAACTTTCAGTATGTACTTGCTACGGCCAATGCTGCCTGTGAACGTATCAACAGCATTTTCGCCCTGGAGCAGGAGAGACATATAGAGGAAAAAGAAAACCCTTTTGAAGGATGCAAGACGCTGGGGATCAAGGTCCGGAACCTCTCTTTTTGCTACCAGAAAGAGAAAAATGTATTAAAAAATATCACTATGGATATTCCGGCAGGTTCAAAAGTCGCATTGGTAGGTGCCAGCGGTTCAGGGAAAACGACCCTGGCAAATATTCTTGTCGGTTTTTATCCCTTTGAAGAGGGTGAGATCATCTACGGGGATATTTCACACACACGGTTGCAACTTTCAACAATCCGTGAAAATATCCATTTGATCTTGCAACATCCTAAACTCTTTAATGATACAATGCGCTTTAACTTGACACTTGGCAAACGCTACAGTGACGAGGCGATCAAAAAAGCACTGCATATTGCACAGCTTGACAAAGTATTGGCCGGTCTTGAAAAGGGACTGGATACACTGGTCGGAAAAGACGGTATCAAGCTTTCGGGTGGTCAGAGACAGAGGGTGGCGATTGCCCGTATGATACTGAGTGATCCCCGGGTAGTCATCTTTGATGAGTCTACGTCAGCACTGGATGTTCATACAGAGGAGAGACTCTTTGAAGCACTGCGGGAGTTCCTGCAGGAGAAGACAGTGATCACGATTGCGCACAGGCTAAGTACGATCAAGAGCGCAGAGTACATCTATGTACTCGAAGAGGGCAGTGTGGTTGACAGCGGAACGCCGAAAGCGCTGTTGGCCAAAGATGAGAGCTATTTCAGCTCGATGATATAAGGAAACAGTTTGGATGTTATTCAGGCGATAATCATAGGGATTATCGAGGGCTTTACAGAGTTTTTACCTATCTCTTCAACCGGGCATATGATCGTGGCCAGTAAGTTCCTGGGGATCTCCCAGGATCATCTGACCAAAGCCTATGAGGTGATCATCCAGTTTGCAGCGATCTTGGCGGTTCTGCTTCTCTACAAAGAAAAAATCTCTTTCAAAAAAATTTCCCTCTGGCAAAAACTTTTTGTCGCGTTCCTCCCCTTGGCCATTGTAGGCTTTATCTTTAAGGATTTGATCAAAACGCTTTTTACCGTGGAAACAGTGGCATGGATGTTTATACTCGGCGGAATCGTCTTTTTGATCGTAGAACGGTTCTATAAAGAAGAGAATTCACACACCTCTGATGTGGAACAGGCAACCTACAAACAGGCACTCTGGATCGGTTTTGCGCAGATATTTTCCCTGATACCGGGAACAAGCAGGGCCGGTGCGACGATCATCGGCGGGCTTTTGGTGGGGCTGGATAGAAAAACTTCGGCAGAGTTTTCATTTCTGTTGGCGATCCCTGTGATGGCTGCGGTGAGCGGATACGACCTGCTTAAACACTACAGCGAATTTGCCGATGCCAACTGGGGTGCGTTTATTGTAGGTTTTGTTACCGCATTTGTCGTGGCTTATCTGACGATCAAGCTCTTTTTGGTGTTTTTGCAGCGTTTTACATTTGTGGCATTCGGATGGTACAGGATCCTGCTGGGGATACTCTTGCTGCTGCTGATCTAGTTTGGGTTTATTGAGTCTCTTGAGAGAGGCTCCTATAAGTTCAAAAGATGTTTTGGACAGATAATAAGGTTAACAATATGACATTTAAAGATTTCAATTTTCACAAAGATCTTTTCAAGGGCGTGAAGATCGCCGGTTTTAGAGAACCGAGCCCGATCCAGCAATCCGCAATACCAATCATCGAGAGTGGTTCTGACCTGGTAGGGCAGGCACATACCGGGACAGGAAAAACCGCTGCTTTCGGTTTGCCAATGATGGATAAGATCGCAAAAGGGGAGTGTGAGCGCGCGCTGGTCATCACTCCGACACGCGAATTGGCGACACAGGTCAGTGATGAGCTCTATCATCTGGGACGTTTTGCGGGGATACGTACACTCACAGTGTACGGAGGTGTGGGTTATGGCAGGCAGATTGCTTTGATCCACAAAGGTGTGCAGGTGGTCGTGGCTACGCCGGGAAGGCTCAAGGACCTGTATCGTAAAGGCAAGATCGAAACATTCAACCCGGAGATCGTCGTACTCGATGAAGCGGATGAGATGCTGGATATGGGGTTCCTGGATGATATCAAGGAGATTTTTGAGTATATCCCTCAAAACAGACAAACGCTGCTCTTCTCTGCAACGATGCCTGAACCGATCAAAGCGTTGGCAGAAGATATCCTCTATCAGCCCGAGTTTATCTCGGTAGTCAACGATGAGGAAACGACCAACAATGTGATCGAACAGCGCTATTACGTGATAGAAGAGAGCCAAAGGGACGATGCGATCGTCAAATTGCTTGAAAACGAAAAGACGGACAAATGTATCATCTTCTGCCGTATGAAACGCGAAGTAGACAGGTTGACCGAACATCTTCAGGCACTCGGCTTCAATGCTGGGGGCTTGCATGGCGATCTTGAGCAGGAAGAGCGGGAAGTGATCGTCAAAGGTTACAGAAGGGGAGAGACGAAGATCATGGTGGCTACCGATGTTGCGGCAAGAGGCCTTGATGTCAAAGGTGTCAGTCATGTGTTCAACTATCACATCCCGTTCGATCCGCAAAGTTATGTCCACCGTATCGGGCGTACCGGACGTGCAGGTAAAAGCGGACAGGCGATCACGCTGGTAACGACCGAAGAGTTCAAAGAGCTTCAGCGTATCCAAAAAGAAGTCGGCGCCCAGATGCAGCTGGCTACGATCAAAGATGATATAGGAATCGACAGAGCAGGTATGGAGTATCTGGCTGAAAAGATCAGAAAGACTCCTGTCAACCCGAATGCATCGGAGCTATTGGGGTATCTTCAGGAGATGAATCAGGAGGTACTGCTGAAAAAACTTTTGTCTCAGCTGATAGAAGGAGAAGAACTTCATATCGGTACGCAGATAGGATTTGACCAGGAAAAGGTTGATGATATGATGCAGGAGTATGAAAGTGAACAAAAAGAAACACGCAAAAAGAATCGGAGCCGAAAACGTCGATAAATTAAGCATTTTTACCTTTTAAAAAGCTAATTTATTTTAAAATCCCATATTACTTATAAAGTGAGACAATGATGGAAACAGAAGTAAATTTATTGGTCGAAAGTATCAAGTTTATGGTTTTAGGAATGGGGGTTGTTTTCTTCTTCCTTCTAATACTTGTACAAGTCGTTAACCTTCAGGCGAAGATAATCTCAAAATACTTCCCTGATGAAGAGCCTTCTGCAGCTCCTGCAGCTCCTTCTTCCTCTGACAGTGATGAGTCGGCACGTGTCGCTGCGATTATCGCTGCTGTTACAGAATTTCGAAAAAACAAATAATCAAAGCAAGGTATCGTAAATGGCAAAAAAATATATAGATATTATGGACACCACCTTCAGGGACGGATTTCAGTCTGTTTTTGGCGGTCGTGTACTTATGGATGACTTCTTTCCTGCCGTAGAAGCTGCAAAGCAGGCGGGGATTACACATTTTGAATTTGGTGGCGGGGCAAGGTTCCAGTCACTCTTTTTCTACCTTCAGGAAAATGCATTTGAAATGATGGACGGATTTAGGGAGATTGTCGGGAAGGATGCAAACCTTCAGGTACTTTCCCGTGGTATCAATACGGTGATGCTTGATACCGGCAGCCGCGAGATGATCGATCTTTTTGCAAAGATGTTCTCAAAGCATGGTACGACAACGGTAAGAAACTTTGATGCGCTCAACGATGTAAATAACCTGATGTATTCCTCAGAATGTATCAAAAAATACGGGATGAACCATGAAGTAGTGGTAACAATGATGGACCTTCCTCCGGGATGCAAAGGTGCGCATGATGTCGCATTCTATGAAAAAACACTGAGAAATATTCTTGACAGCGGTATCTCGTTTGACTCTGTATGTTTCAAAGACGCTTCAGGTACTGCCAACCCGCACAAAGTCTATGAGACGATCTATATGGCAAGAAAGCTTCTGGGTGAAGAGGTGCATCTGAGACTCCATACGCATGAGACAGCGGGTGTATCAGTAGCCGCGTATCTGGCAGCACTTGAAGCAGGTGCAAACGGTATCGACCTTGCAGCTTCACCGGTGAGCGGTGGTACATCACAGCCTGATATCCTTACAATGCTGCACGCGACAAAGGGTACCAACTTCAATCTTGGTGACCTCGAGCTAAATAAAGTCCTTAAGTATGAAGAGAGACTCAAGGAGTGTCTGGCGGATTATATGGTTCCGCCTGAAGCTACACAGGTTTCGCCGCTTATCCCATTCTCACCGATGCCTGGCGGGGCATTGACTGCAAATACCCAGATGATGAGAGATGCAGGGGATCTGGAGAAGTTTGATGAAGTGATCCTCGCGATGAAAGAGGTTGTTGAGCGCGGTGGATATGGTACTTCTGTGACACCGGTAAGCCAATTCTACTGGCAGCAGGCCTATGCAAACGTCATGTTCGGTCCATGGAAGCAGATCGCTCCGGGTTACGGACGTATGGTACTTGGATACTTCGGTAAGACTCCGGTAGAGGCTGATCCTGAGATCATTAAACTTGCCGGCGAAAAACTCAAGCTTGAGCCGACAACAGAGAACCCTCTTGATATTGCTGACCGTGACGAGAACAAGTCTATTGCACATTGGACGAAAGTACTTGAAGATGAAGGCCTACCGACGACGGAAGAGAATATCTTCATCGCAGCGTCATGTGATCAGAAAGGTATCGCGTTCTTGAAAGGTGAGGGGCCTCTCATGGTAAGAAAAGGTAAAAATAATTGTAGTGGAGAGAAAGAAATGGCAGGAAATTATACAGTAGTAGTAGATGGTAAACAGTACAGTGTACAAGTAGCAGAAGGTAATGCAGATATCCAGGTAGCACCGGCGGCATCAGTACCGGTCACTGCAGTAGCAGAAGCAGCAACACCTTCGGCATTAGTGGCAGGAGAAGGTTCACTGCACATCAACTCCGAAACGCCTGGTAACGTATGGAAGATTCTTGTAAATCCGGGTGACAGCGTGAAAGAGGGAGATAAGATCATGATCCTTGAAGCAATGAAGATGGAGATCGATATCGTTGCTCCTAGAGATGGGAAAATTTCTACGATCAATGTCAATGTCAATGATACGGTTGCTGACCAACAACTTCTAGCTACAATGGAGTAACTATGAGAGTCAAACAGATCCTACTCTTACTGCTTTTCAGTATAGTAGCTGTGACTTCGGCTGCCCAGGCTTCAACTGCCCAGGAAGGCTCCTCAGCAGTTGAAGAGAAGCAGGAAGAGCAGTATAAACCTAAAAGTGTCACAGAGCTTGTGGCAAGCTTCTGGAAGACGACAGGTCTGAGCGCCATTATCGATACCAATGACGGTGAGATGACTGCGGAACCGCATGGCGAAGGAAGATTGATGAGCGCTTTCGAGTCATCGGTCGGCCGTTTGATCATGCTTACGATCGTATTTATCCTTTTCTATCTTGCTATCGCAAAGAATTTCGAACCGCTGCTTTTGATCCCTATCGCATTCGGCGGGCTCCTGGCCAACATTCCGCTGGCAAACATGGTCGGTGAACATGGTATGCTCGGTATTATCTACAATATGGGGATTGCCAATGAATTTTTCCCGCTTCTGATCTTTATGGGGGTCGGTGCGATGACGGATTTCGGGCCGCTGCTTGCAAATCCGAAAACAGCAATCCTCGGTGGTGCAGCGCAGTTTGGTATCTTTGGATCGTTGATCGGTGCAGTTGCGATCGGGTTTTCACTGCAGGAAGCTTCGGCAATCTCTATTATCGGAGGAGCTGATGGCCCTACTTCGATCTTTATCGCAAACAGACTGGCTCCGGAGATGCTGGGAGCGATCGCCGTTGCGGCATACTCCTATATGGCACTTGTACCGGTGATCCAACCGCCGATAATGAAGGCACTTACAACAAAAGAAGAGCGTCAGATCAAAATGACACTTCAACGAAAAGTACACAAAAGAGAGAAGTTGATCTTCCCTATTGTGGTTATTATGCTTACGATGTTGATCCTTCCTGAATCAGCACCGTTGATCGGTGCGTTTGCATTCGGTAACTTTGCAAAAGAGTCAGGTGTGGTGGACAGATTGAGTGATACAATGCAGAATGCATTGATCAACGTTGTCACGATTTTCCTTGGGCTTGGTGTAGGGTCGAAACTTGCAGCGGACAAATTCCTTGTATTGGAAACATTGGGTATTATGATCATCGGTCTTTTGGCATTTTCTGCCGGTACAGCCGCAGGTGTCATTATGGCAAAAATCATGAACAAATTCAGCAAAGAACCTATCAACCCGCTCATCGGGGCAGCAGGTGTATCTGCGGTACCTATGTCCGCAAGGGTTGTCAATAAAGTAGGTATGGAGGCAAAACCTGGTAATATTCTACTCATGCATGCCATGGGTCCGAATGTGGCAGGGGTGATTGGTTCTGCAGTTGCAGCAGGTGTATTGCTGTCAATATTTAAATAAAAAAAAGAGGCAAAAGAAAGTATTATGGGTAAGAAGATACCAAATGGACTAGAAAAACTAGGACTGAAAAATATTGGGGAAATCTATTATAATCTAAGTTATGATGAGCTCCAAGCACATGAGGTGAACCGTGGGGAGTGTAAGATATCTACTACAGGTACAGCAATGTGTGATACAGGTATTTTTACTGGTCGTAGTCCAGATGATAAGTATTTTGTAGATCAAGCACCATCAAACCAGCATATTGCCTGGGGTGATGTCAATAAAAAAATAGACAAAGAGATTTATGATGAGCTTCTCGATCTCTCACTTTCTCAACTTTCAGGTAAAAATATCTACATCATGGATGTTTATGCGGGAGCCAGCGTAGAGAGCAGAAGAAAAATCAGATTTGTATCTGAAGTTGCATGGCAGGCGCACTTCGTGAAAAACATGTTTATCCGTCCTACTGAAGAAGAGTTGGAGGATTTCGAACCGGATTTCACTGTATACAATGCATGTAAAACGGTCAATGAAAAATATAAAGAGCACGGACTAAACTCTGACGTTTTTGTTATATTTAACATAGAAGAAAATACCTCTATCATTGGTGGTACATGGTATGGAGGAGAGATGAAAAAAGGTATCTTCTCCATGATGAACTACTGGCTGCCTCTTGAAGGAAAACTTCCGATGCACTGTTCAGCCAACGTAGGTAAAGAGGGAGATGTATGCCTCTTCTTCGGACTTTCCGGTACAGGGAAGACGACACTCTCTACAGATCCACACAGAGCATTGATCGGTGATGATGAACATGGTTGGGATGATAATGGTGTCTTCAACTTCGAGGGGGGATGCTATGCAAAAGTGATCAATCTTGATGAGAAGAGTGAACCAGAGATCTTCGGAGCGATTGTCAAAGATGCGCTTTTGGAGAATGTTGTGGCTGATGAAAGCGGTAACGTGGATTATGAAGACGGCTCCAAGACAGAGAATACACGTGTCTCTTATCCTATCGAGCATATCGAGAACCATAAGAGTGATCTGCAAGGAGGACATCCGAGCAATATCATCTTCCTTACAGCAGATGCGTTTGGCGTCCTTCCTCCGGTCTCCAAACTCACTAAAGAGCAGGCGATGTATTATTTCCTTAGCGGATATACAGCGAAAGTTGCCGGTACGGAAAGAGGTATCACTGAACCGCAGGCAACATTCAGTGCATGTTTCGGTGAAGCATTTCTGCCATTGCACCCGACTGTATATGCCAAGCTTCTTGGAGAAAAAATCGATAAGCACGGCGTCAACGTATACCTTGTAAATACAGGCTGGACAGGCGGTCCGTATGGTGTAGGTAAACGTATGAGCATCAAGGATACCAGAGCATGTATTGACGGTATTCTCAACGGTTCTATCAACGATGCCGAATTTGACACCTTGTCTATTTTCAACCTTTGTATCCCAAAAACACTTGATGGTGTGGAGGATAACAAAGTGTTGAACCCAAGAGAGGCCTGGGAGAACAAAGAGGAGTATGATGCGATGCTGAAGAAGCTGGCAGGCATGTTCCAGAAAAACTTCCACCGTTATGACGGCAACGGTGATGAGTTTGATTTTGCTTCTGCAGGTCCGCAGCTCTAATCTCTTCAAGGCTCCTTCCGGGGAGTCTCTACACACTCTCAATTTATTCTAAGAATACTTTAGTATAGTTACAAAAATAATTATATAAGGATATTTTATATGAATTATAACAAAATCAGAAGATTCTGTCGTAAGTTTAGAATAGGGATCGGCCTTGCACTGATCGGTGTGGGTATCTATACAGGTATTGCATGGTTCTATCTTGGGATTATCCCATTGGTTGCAGGTTTGGCAGATTTCTGTCCGCTCTGTATGATTACCAAAAAGTGTGACCTTCCTGAAGAAAAAAAATAGTTATGACACCCTACGGGTGTCAAGTTACAATTGCCACCATCCCTATTAATCATTCATTTTATTAAACATATCTCTTTTAAAACTGAGTATAATTGCATAATCTAACGCTAAAGGAGATCTTATGGACAAATTAACTGAATATCTTAATGCCCATAGAGAAGATGAACTGCATCCTTCTGAGATCGCCAATCTCCTTAAAGATCTTGATGAAAAGAGTTTTGATGAAGCGGTACATTCGATCCCAAAAGATCTGATCGCTGATGTAGCGTTGGAACTGCCTGACAGATATTTTGGCGATATTGTCGAGTCATTCAGTGCCGAAGAGATCGCAGAATCTGTCAATGAACTTGAATCAGATGACCAGACAGACTTCATCCAGGAACTTGAAGAGATCGATGAAGAAAAAGCGAAAAAAGTCTTTGAAGCGCTTGATGAAGAGTATCAGGCAGATATCCTTCAACTTAAGCGTTATACGGATGAAGTGGCCGGTGCTTACATGCAGACGGAGGTTTATACCGCAAAACTTGGACAGAATGTCCATGATGTTATTCGAGATTTTGCAAGGTTACGTAGAGAGGATGAACTTGAGAATGTGACCTATCTTTTTGTTACCGATGAACATGAGAAGTTGCATTACGGGGTAGGGCTGGACCATCTTCTTATCTTCGATTTTACGAAAACCCTTGCTGAAAATATCAATGAGAACCCCGAACACTACAGGCCTATTTTTGCTACGGACCATGACGATATTGATGATGTTGTGCAGAAGTTTCAGAAGTATGACCTTGCATCGATGCCTATCGTCAATGAAAAGGGGAGATTGCTTGGGCGTATTACTTCTGATGATATTTTGGATATCATCAATGAACAGGCTACCGATCAGATGTACCACCTGGCAGGACTTAACGATGATGCTGAAGAGGATGAAAATATTTTCCGGGCCGGCAAACTGAGGGCGGTATGGTTAAGTATCAATTTGATCACGGCCATAGTAGCTTCTATTGTGATAGGGATGTTTGAGTCGACTTTGCAAAGTATTGTTGCGTTGGCGATATTGATGCCTATTGTTGCTTCGATGGGTGGAAATGCAGGTACACAATCACTTACAGTTGTAGTCCGGCAGCTGGCACTTGGTGATATCGCGAAGCATGATGCCTTCCGTACGATTAAAAAAGAGGTGCTGCTCTCATTGGGAAACGGGTTGCTCTTTGCACTGGTGATGGGTATTATCGCTGCGATATGGTTTGATATCGGCATGCTGGGAGTAGTGATCGGCCTCTCGATGATCATCAACCTGCTGAGTGCCGGTTTTTTTGGCTCCGTTGTACCTTTGTTACTGAAACGTATGGATATCGATCCGGCAATCGGCAGTACTGTCGTCTTGACAACGGTGACGGATGTTGTAGGCTTCTTTAGTTTCCTGGGGCTGGCAACACTAATTTTATTATAAAGGGTATACTACACAAATGGACTTATTGATTCTATTTTTTCTTCTCGCTGTGGGGATATCGTTCCTCTGTTCTGTTTTGGAATCTGTGCTGCTTTCGATCAACATGCCCTTTGTTTCGGTCATGGAACGAGAAAGTCCTAAAACAGGCGCTTTACTCCGAGATCATAAAGAGAACATCAACAAATCGATCGCATCTATTCTGATACTCAATACGATAGCGAACACACTGGGTGCAGCAGCTGTAGGGGCACAGGCAGAAAAAATTTACGGTTATGAAGCAGTCTTTTATGTTTCTGCGATCCTGACTTTTGCGATCCTGTTCTTCTCGGAAATCATACCCAAGACGATCGGTGCAGTCTATTGGAAACAGCTTGCTCCTGCGGCAGCATATATTATTCGGTTTTTTATCTGGTTGACCTATCCAATCATCCTGCTTACCCTTTTTGTAACAAATCGCATTAAAAAGGATGGCGACAAGACAGGGTTTAGCAGGGAAGAGTTGCTTGAGAGTACCTGGATGAGTGAAGATGAAGGGGTCCTGAAAGAACAGGAGTCAGAAGTAATTGAAAATATTCTGCAACTGGACCGCATCAAAGTCAAGGAGATCCTTACACCCAGAACCGTAGTCTATGCACTTGACAGCTCCAGAACATTGAGGGATATTATAGAGAATGAAGAGGCGATCTACAAGTTTTCACGTATTCCAGTCTATGAGGGAAGTATAGAGAATATTACCGGCTTGGTGATGACCAAAAAGATCTTCAAGCACGCACACAAAGATGATACCCAGACATTGAGTGAGATACAGAAGAAGATATTTAAGATCTCCGAGAATATCCCTGTCTCCAAAGCGTTGAATCTTTTTATCAAACGCAAGGACCATATGTTCCTGGTCGTTGACAGTTATGATCAGACAGAGGGGATCTTGACATTGGAAGACTGTGTAGAGACCATTCTTGGGGTCGAGATCGTCGATGAGAGCGACAGTGACGCGGATATGCGTGAAGTGGCTAAGCAGAAGATGCGTCTGAAACGGAGACTGGAAGAGGCAGAGAATAAAGGCAGATAATGTTTTTTTAATTCTGCTTGAGATATGATATCCAATATACAAATTACTTTAAAGGGGAAAATATGTATAAACGTGTTTTAATTGCAACTGCGCTTGCATCCACATTGCTCACAGGATCTGCTATCGCTTCTCAACATGGAATGAAAGACTCTTCTACACCTCATATGCATCAAAAGAAAAGCGATCACGACAAGCAGAAAAAACATTTTGTGAAAAAAGTCATTGATGCTGTAAGTAAAACGGGTATCGATGCTACTCAGGCTCAAAAAGTGACCGATGCGATCAACACCTTCAAGCAGGCAAAGATGAAAATAAAACAACAGGGGCCTGTCTGTCCTCTTGATGCTTTCAAGGGGAACACTTTTGATAGACAAGTATTTAAAGAAGTGCTTTTGAGCAAACCTGAAGCAAAGATCAATGCCAGAGCCGATCTGTTGGAAGCTATCTTTGGCATCCTCAATGAGGAGCAGCGTAAGATCTTTACACGAGAGTTCAAGGCGCATATGATCGAAAAAACGATCAAAAAGAATATGATCAAAGGGCATATGATGTCAAAAGGCGCTATGAAAGGGAAACAGCAGTAACCTTCGGACCTTCAAATCACTAAAAGGTTTTGCTCGTTCCACCAGCTCTTGGTGGAATGCCTATGAGACACTCAATCATATAACCGACATACTCCTGCATCCCAACGAATAGGTACACGAAATAAAATCTGACAATACATTCAAGATCAAGTATGCGATATTTCCCTCGTACCACCTCTCCTCATATGGTATGCTTATCAGCATAAAACAACATGATAGTGTACTGCCTCAGGAGAAGATGGAACAATAAAGTATTCACTCTTTGCTGAAGTAATGAGTACGGGTGTATATCTGCTATAATTATAAAAAAATTGAGTAAAGCAGGACAGACGTGTACAATCTCCATCTTAAACCATCCCTTATAAAAGCAATAGAAGAGAAAGGCTATAAAGAGGCTACTCCTATACAGGCAGAGTTGATACCCGCAGTTTTTTCAGGACGTGATATTTTGGCCGGTGCACAGACAGGGACAGGAAAGACAGCCGGATTTGCACTGCCGATCCTCCAGGACCTTGCAGGGAAATTTGAAGAGGGGAGGCACTATCCCAAAGCATTGATACTTGTGCCGACACGTGAACTTGCCAAGCAGGTACACCAGAGCTTTGTGGAGTATGGGAAGTATCTGCCGCTTAGAAGCGTTGTGCTGTATGGCGGTGCCAATATTACAGCACAGGCAACCAGGCTACATCAGGGTGCAGATATCATCGTTGCGACGACTGGACGTCTTTTGGAACATATAGCAAAAAAGAATATTGACCTGAAAGCTTTGAAGTTTCTGGTGATGGATGAGGCAGATACGATTTTAGATATGGGATTTCTCAACGAAGTCTCCCAAATATTGCAACATTTACCTGAGAATAGGCAGAATATTCTGATCTCAGCTACACTCTCATCTCCACTCAAAAAACTTTCACACCAGATACTTCAAAAGCCGAAGTATATCGAAGTGGACAGTATGGGAACAACAGCTTCGTCGGTCAAACAGGTGGTCTATCCTGTAGAAGCGGAGAAAAAGGCAGAGCTTCTCTCCTATTTGATCGGTTCACAAAACTATACGATGGTCATGGTCTTTGTCCGCAAAAGGGCAGAAGCGGATATGGTGGCTGAAGAGCTGAATCTCTCCGGTTTGAAAACGGCAGTGATACACGGTGAGAAGAGTTCGGGAGAACGCAGCAGGGCATTGAATGATTTCAAAGAGGGGAAAATCCGTGTACTTGTTGCGACAGATATCGCTGCACGTGGTTTGGATATCCCTGACCTTGAAGTGGTCTTCAGTTATGATATTCCCCATGTCACACAGGACTATATCCACCGTGTCGGGCGTACTGGAAGAGCAGGGAAGAACGGGCTTGCGATCACACTGATCTCTCCGGCTGAGATGGTGGCACTAAGAGATGTTGAACGGATGCTGGGGAGACCGATACCTCAAGAGAAGCTTGAAGGGTATGCTCCCAAGGTTATGGGTACACAAATGGGAGCAAGAAAAAGCGAGAAGAAAAAGAGTACCGAAGGCGCTTTTGGAAACAAGAAGAAAAAATCCAGTACGTTTTCAAAGAGCAAAAAACGTAAAACTACAAAACGAGACGGCTTCAAAGTCTATGATGCCAACAAAAGTACCAAAGATAAAAAAAGAGGCAGAAAATAACAGCTTTCTACCCCTACACCATATCTTTTCATAGATAATGATAAACATTTTGATGTAATATGAAGTATTGGTAGGATTTCCAGTATAATAATCCTATGATGGAAGTACATGAATTCTTTTTGACACTTTTCCTGATCCTGGTTTCTGCACGCATACTCGGGGAGCTTTTTGCAAGGATAGGTATCCCGTCTGTACTGGGAGAACTCACTGCCGGGATACTGCTGGGAGGATCTTTTCTTGAAATCATCGAAGTGAATGCTGTGTTGAAGATCCTTGCAGAGGTGGGGATCATCCTGCTGCTCTTTGAAGTGGGCCTGCATACCGACTTGCAGCGTCTCAGGGCAGCCGGGAAAGAAGCGACGCTGGTCGCGCTCTTTGGTGTCATCGTACCGTTCATCATGGCCTTTCTTCTCTCTTATGCTCTTTTTGATCTCTCTGCAGAGGTTTCTCTCTTTGTGGGTGGTACACTGACGGCGACCAGTATCGGTATCACTCTGAGGGTACTCAAGGATCTTGGACAGGAGAACAGCAGTATGGCACAGGTTGTCATCGGCGCTGCGGTATTGGATGATATCATGGGGGTGATCCTGCTGGTATTTATCTATGATTATGCGCTTCATCAGGAGGTCAGTCTAGGGCATACACTGGGCGTGGCAGGCTTTATCATCACCTTTTTGATCATCGCGCCGTTTCTGGCAAATCTTTTTTCCCTACTCCTGAGAAAACTGGACAGGTTTTCGACCGTACCGGGGTTTATCCCGACATCGATCATCTCCCTGATCGTTCTGTTCTCCTATCTTGCGCATCTGGCGGGTGCTCCGGAAATTTTGGGTGCCTTTTCTGCGGGGATCGCTCTCTCCCGTAGATTTATCATCCCATTCGGTGCGGGATTGGGAAAAGATGAGCAGTTTATGGAGCGTATCAGCCAATCGATTACGCCTATCATGCATATGTTTACACCGATCTTCTTTGTCACCGTAGGGCTCTCTGTAAACCTGAAGGTGATCGATTTTACTTCATCCCAATTTTGGATGATGAGTCTTACGCTTTTGATCGCTGCGATACTCGGAAAATATTTCGGTGCATTTTTGATCAAAGGCCACAGTGTTCACTATCGATCAATGATCGGTGTATCGATGGTACCGAGAGGAGAAGTAGGGCTTATCTTTGCAGAGGTGGGAAGAGTCAATCAGATCATCGGCAACGAGATCTATGCGGTATTGATTTTTGTAATCGTTTTGACGACGATAGCCCCTCCCTTTGTCCTGAAGTGGCTGTGCAGGCGCGAAAACGATTAGGACGCGTACCTGTCTGCCTCTAGAGGCCGACCATTATCTCCTGTTTCAGTTTTTCCTGATTCAGTTTTTTGATCAGTTTGGTCGAGAGTTCCCCATATTTTTCCTCATCCAGATGAAGCTGAACGATAAGATCTGTATGCGGCGTATTGTCCGCCCATCCCTGAAGCAATTTGAGCTCTTTTTTGGTCAATCTGGCCTTGAGCACCTCTTTTAGTTCCTCTTCCTCTTTGAGGGGAAGGATAAGTTTACGAATATGTTTTTCTATTTCTTCTCTAAGCGTTGTCATGTTTTTCCTATTTTGTAAAATTTAATACCAGGATATAGCCCACGCCTGCAAGCAGGATGGTTCCAAAAAGATTGAGTGCCATGTTGGCAAAGGCCTGCATATAGTGTCCGGCTTCAAGCAAAAAGAAACTCTCTATCGCAAAAGTAGAGTAGGTTGTCAGTGCACCGAGTATTCCCGTGACCAGAAAACTCTTCAGGTAGGGAGGCAGGGTACTGTTCTGGTGAAAGTAGGCAAAAAGTATGCCGATCAGCAGACTTCCCAGCAGATTGACAGCCAGTGTGCCAAGCGGAAGTGCATGTACGAAATGCTTATTGACCATACCGTTGATGAAGAGTCTCAGTGTAGCACCGATGGCACCCCCGCTAGCGACTGCGATGATGGTGATGGAACTCACGGTCGATCTCCTTTTGCATCTCTGCATGCAACGCTTCAAACCAGTTTTCCTCCGCTTTGCTCACGTCGACAGTAGGCAGATAGATATATCTTACCGTACCGCTGTGCCCGGTTCTGTTGTGCTCGTTGAGTACCCATTTGCTTCCCGTGATCACTACAGGTTGAACCTTGAGACCCATATTCCCAGCGATAAACTTTGTCCCGGATTTGAACGGAAGCAGTTTTTGGTGCGTGGCACGTGTCCCCTCCGGGAAAATGACAACTTTACGATGTTTGGTTTCCAAAGACTCCTTAACATCCCGGATCATCTTGATGAGTCCCTTTTTGTTCTCTCTGTCGATCGAGATCATATCACCGTTTTTGAGTAGATGCCCAAACCAGGGAGTATCAAAAAGCTCTTTTTTCGCTACCCATCTCAAGTGTCCTTTCTGAAGCGCTTCCATACCGATGATATCGACAATTCCCTGGTGGTTCATGACGATCATATCCGCTTCAGGGTCCGCTTCGCCCACCTTCTCGACTCTGGCACCCATCAAAAAGAGGATGACCCTGTTGAGATAGTGCATGATCATCCCTTTGTGCACACGGAAGAGCGTGATCAGGGGGATCATAAAGAGAGCAACAATGAATGAGATGACAAAAGCACCCCAGTAAAACCTAATTTTCGCAAAGATCTTCATCTTTTACCCATCCGATCACTCCTTCTTTTGTCTCTACTTTCAGATACTCTTCACGCTCACCCAATAAAGGTGCTTCCAGTCTCTCATCCAGGTAGGTACTGACCGTACTGCTGTGCGTGGGGAGGATATAGAGCGGTGCCCCCTGCTTGATACATATCGTTTTGTGCGGGATATAGAGTGTAAGCAGGGTAATAAATGAGACGACACCGACGACCAGGAAAAAGAAATCTCTTTTAAAAAGAAACATCACGAGCATAAAGAGCGTCAAGGTCCCCAGTACAAATTTTTTGAGCTGTTCAAAGCTGTCCTCTTTGGGGTTCAGCTCTGCCTGGGTAGAGACGGAAGCATCTTTCACATCCACCGGAACCTGGATAGCGGTGTATTGCTGCTGGATCGTGTTGAAGTAGGTAAACTGCAGTGTTTTTTGATTCATAGGGACAATGGCATAGAAGTCTCCATAGACTTTGGCATACTCTCTGCGAATCTCTTCGATTCCGCTCTCTTCCACTTTATTCAGCTTCATATCTTCAAGGTTCGCTTCATTGGCCTCGATATTGAGAGTGACGATATGGTTCGTCTCATCATAGTTGGAAACCTGGGAGTTTTTTATCTTCATATCTGCAGCGATCACACCGCAGAAATCTGCTCTCTGTTCAAGGTCTGCAAGCGGTACAAACCCGGAGGGCAGCACAGTGTAGTCAGTTGCTGTACGGATGCGCAAAGCAGGTATACGGAGGCCGCGATCTTTTGCCTTGAAATAAAAGGTGTAGAAACTGTCGCTGTTATTGTTGATCACGAGCGGCTGGTTGCCCAGCGGCTGCAGATCACTGCCCGGATCAAAGGTGAACTCGGGTATCCGGTCGCGTGTGCTGTTGATACCGATCACGGTGACAGGGAAAACCTGGTTTTTATAGATCTTTTTTGGGAAGTAGCTGTATTTATAGACACTCTCTGCACCAAGGTGTAGCGTTAAAGCAAAGAACAGACCTGCAGCAAGTCCCAGAGAGCGCAAAAGAAACAGCATTATGCCTCAAATCCCTGAAGCATTCTGATACCGTCTTCCGAACCCAGGATTGACTCCATGGCACGTTCAGGGTGCGGCATAAGACCAAAGACATTTTTTGTTTCATTGCATACACCGGCGATAGAGGTCACCGACCCATTCACCACCACGCGGTTCCCCTCGGCATCAGAGTAACGAAGAAGGATCTGGCCATTGGCTTCCATCTGTGCAAGGCTCTCCTCATCGATATAGTAGTTCCCGTCAGCATGGGCAATAGGGATATTCAGTATTTCACCCTTTTCGCACTTGTTCAAAAATGCATTCTCATTGTTTACAACGCAGAGAGTCTGGTGTTTTGAGATGAAATGCAGGTTGTTATTACGCTTCAATGCACCCGGAAGCATACCTGCCTCGGTCAGGATCTGGAACCCGTTACAGATCCCCAATACTTTTCCTCCATTGTCCGCATAGGCTTTGACCGCTTTCATGACCGGAGCAAACCTTGCGATGGAACCTGATCTGAGGTAATCACCGTAACTGAACCCACCGGGTACAACAACAAGATCGATATCTTCAGGGAGTACTGTCTCTTCATGCCAGACCAGTTCAGTCTTATGACCGAGCTTTTCAAACGCATATTGCGTATCGAATTCACAGTTTGTTCCCGGGAATCTAAGGACTGCTACTTTCATTATGCGATCTCTATAGCGTAGTCTTCAATAACAGTATTTGCAAGAAGTGTCTCTGCCATCTCTTTGACTTTCGCTTCTGCTTCAGCTTTATCCGATGCGTCGATATCCAGTACGATCTGCTTGCCGATACGTACATCATTGACACCCTCAAAACCGAGTGAATGAAGTGCATGGTGTGCAGCTTTACCCTGTGGATCAAGAACTCCCTCTTTTAGAAATACATTTACGATTATCTTCATTTCAACTATCCTTATCTGTTTTTAATTCTCTCTAGAACTTGTCTGTAAGCCTCTGTAAGACCACCTAATCCCTGTCTGAATCTGTCTTTGTCAAGCTTCTCCTGGGTTTTTGTATCCCAAAGTCTGAAGTTGTCCGGACTGAGCTCATCGATAAGAATGATGTTGTCATCTTTATCTCTACCAAACTCCAGTTTGAAGTCAACCAGAGTGATATCAAGCTGTGCATAGAAGTCACTGAGGATCTTGTTGATACGTCTTGCCATATATCTGATATACTCCAGCTCATCCGTACCGTTCACAAGGTTCAGGATAAGGCAGTGCTGATCATTGAGTTTCGGATCACCCAGTTCATCGTTCTTATAGTCAAATTCAACAAGGGTGAATGGAAGTACTGTCTTCTCCGCTATACCGAGGTTGCGGCTAAGGCTTCCTGTAGCGATGTTGCGTACAATTACTTCGATCTTGATGACTTCTGCTCTTTTGTGGAGCATATGGTTTGCATCGATCGTATCGATATAGTGCGTAGGGATGCCTTTTTCATTGAGATATTTAAAAAGTTCCGTGGAGATCTCATTGTTGAGTGCCCCTTTACCTTCCTCATTTGATTTCATCTCACCGTTAAATGCTGTCAAGGAGTCCTTGAATTCGGAGATCAAAAGATTGGGATCTTCTGTCAGCCAGATCTTTTTTGCTTTACCTTCGTAGAGCAGTTCAGTTTTTGTCATTACTACTTTCCTTTATTTGTGATGATTAATGCTTTCAGGATATCCACTGCACTTTTGAGCTGTGCATCTTCATAGAGCTGTGTCTCTGTAATGATGGAGTCATCCACTTCGGTTTCATTGTTCTCTTTGTTTTTGGTAAGCTCTTTCTTGTTGGGCTGCTTTTTCTTGCCGTTGATCTTTTCAAGTTCGTTCGTCAAGTGCTTTTTCAGCTCTTTTTCCTTAAGAAGTACCGGGTCTTCCATATATTCTATCTTTCCCAAATGGACAGTGATATCGGGAGTCACGCCCTCTGCCTGTATGGTCCTTCCGCTTGGAAGGTAGTATCTTGCTACGGTCAGTTTGACAGCTTCATCCATACCTACAGGCATGACCACCTGTACCGAACCTTTGCCGAAGGTCTTTTCTCCTACAACAATTGCCCGTTTGAAGTCTTGCAATGCACCCGAGACGATCTCTGAAGCGGATGCTGAACCACCGTTGACGAGGACGACTATCGGTGTTTTGGTATCACTGTTCTTTTTGGTCGCTTGATACTCGATGTTTTCCATGGATGAGCGTCCTTTTTGTGAAACGATCACCCCCTCTTCAACGAAGAGGTCAACAAGTCCCACTGCCTGGTCCAGCAAGCCGCCGGGGTTATTTCTCAAGTCAAGCAGAATACCCTGTGTATCTTTATGCTCTTTGATCGCTTTTTTGACATCCTCGACCACTTTCTGGTCAAATGAAGCGACATGCAGGTAGAGCAGGTTGTTTTCGACAGTTTTTGTATAAACCGACTGTATCTTGATGATATCCCGTGTGATCTTGATCTCAAGCGGCTTGATCTCTTTTTTCCTGATGATCGTCAGTGTGACATCAGTGCCCGGTTTCCCACGCATCAGTTTCACCGATTCATCGATATCCATACCGATCGTTGCCTTGTCATCGATCTTGAGGATGATATCCCCGGCCATCAGTCCTGCTTTATGTGCCGGAGTGCCTTCAATCGGGGCAATGACAGTGAGCGCACCGTCCTTCATCCCTATCGATACACCCAGTCCGCCAAATTCTCCTTTTGTCTGGACATTGAGGTCCTTATAGGCTTTGGTATCCATAAATGTTGAGTGGGCATCAAGGTTGTTGAGCATCCCCTTGAGCGCTTTGTCAACAAGTTCGGTCGTATTGACTTCATCCACATATTGTGTCTCGATGACATTGAGTATCTGGGTGAATTTGAGATACGCTTCAAGCTTCTCTTTTGCAGAGGATTGATTCGGGTTGATATCTGCATAGGCAAATCCTCCCACAAAATAACTACCGATCAGGGTAGAAAGAAGTCCGGCGGCAATGACTTTTTTACTTTTTTGTATCATAATAGTAGTCTGTTCCTGAGCAAAGAATTAAGTGCCATATTTTATTCAAAAATCACTTGAATATCGGTTAACCTTTTGCCCCAACGCTTAAAAGATTATTTTTAATCAAAAGACTAAATAAACTTGACATAAAGTGACTAAAGTTTGTATAATTAAGCAGAATTGCATCAATGAGGAGTATAGCAGATGAGCATTTTAGAAAAACTGACCAATCAAATGCAGGGTACGATAGAGTCCGGAGTCTCTCTGGCTTTGCACAATAAAAACCAGGAGGTGGAGCCTGTCCATCTGGTATGGGCGCTTTTGACAAACACCCAGTCGATATTGCATCAGGCACTCAACAAGATGAATGCGGACAAAGCAGCGATCGAGCTTGAAGCAAAGAGTCAGGCCCGGAAACTGCCGGCTGTATCCAGTGTAACGAAAGAGAATATCCGGCTTTCGGCGAATCTGGTGCGCTCATTGCAGAGTGCAGAGGGTGCCATGGCAGCACAGGGTGACCAGTACCTTGCAGTGGATACGTGGCTGATGTCCAATGCGAATGAGCACTTTATGAGAGAGGTGATAGGAAAATACCTTGATATCTCCGAATTCAAAAAGACACTGGAGTCGATCCGCGGAGGTAAAAGTATAGACTCCCAGAGCGGTGATGAGACACTTGAAGCATTGGCACAATACGGGATTGACCTGAATCAGAAAGCCCTGGACGGCGCACTTGATCCTGTTATCGGCCGAGATGAAGAGGTGCAGCGTATGATGCAGATCCTGATCCGAAAAACCAAGAACAACCCTATCCTGATCGGCGAGCCGGGGACAGGAAAGACTGCGATCGTCGAAGGGCTGGCACAGCGTATCGTCAACAAAGAGGTACCATTGAGCCTGCAAAACATGCGTGTGATCAGCCTTGATATGAGCAGGCTGATCGCGGGTGCAAAATACCGCGGTGAATTTGAAGACAGGCTAAAAGCGGTAGTGGATGAAGTCAAAAAAGCGGGAAACATTATCCTCTTTATTGATGAGATCCATACCATTGTCGGGGCCGGAGCGAGTGAAGGAAGTATGGATGCAGCCAATATCCTTAAGCCGGCACTTGCACGCGGGGAGCTGCACACGATCGGTGCAACCACACTGAAAGAGTACAGAAAATACTTTGAAAAGGATGCGGCACTCCAGAGACGTTTCCAGCCGGTCAAAGTGGATGAACCGACGATCAATGAAGCCTTGCAGATCCTTAGGGGGATCAAGGACAAACTTGAAGCGCACCACAATGTGACGATCACCGATTCGGCACTGGTCGCTGCTGCAAAACTGTCGGACCGCTACATCACTGACAGGTTTCTGCCGGATAAAGCGATCGACCTGATCGATGAAGCCGCAGCTGAGTTGAAGATGCAGATCGAGAGTGAACCCACAGATCTTGCAAAAGCAAAAAGGGATATCTCGACACTGCAGGTAGAGAAAGAAGCGCTCAAGATGGAAGAGAGCGAGAAAAACACAGCACGTATCGAAGAGATCGAAAAAGAGCTGGCTGATCTTGAAGAGCATAAGAGAACGCTTCAGAACCAGTTTGATAACGAGAAGCAGACCTTTAATGATATCGCAGAGGTGAAGAGTCAGATCGATGGACTCAGAACACAGGCAGAAGCACTGAAACGTGAGGGAGACTTCTCCAAAGTTGCGGAGATAGAGCATGGTCAGATCCCGGCACTCAAACAGCAACTCTCTGCGCTCGAAGAGAAGTGGACAAGGATGATGAAAGAGGGGACTTTGCTGAAGAACTCCGTCGATGAAGAGATGATCGCCAGTATCGTAAGCCGCTGGACAGGGATACCTGTCAACAAAATGCTCCAGAGCGAAAAAGAGAAGATCCTTCATATCGAAGAGGTCCTCAAAGAGGAAGTCGTAGGGCAGGAAGAGGCACTGAAGGCTGTTGCAAGAGCGATCAAGCGCAATAAAGCAGGTCTGAGCGATCTCAACCGTCCGATCGGAAGCTTTATGTTCCTCGGTCCTACAGGGGTTGGTAAAACACAGGTAGCCAAGACGCTGGCAAAGTTTCTCTTTGACAGCGAGAAGGCGCTTATCCGTATTGATATGAGTGAGTATATGGAGAAACATGCTGCATCCCGTCTGGTCGGTGCACCGCCGGGGTATGTGGGTTATGAGGAGGGCGGACAGCTGACTGAGGCAGTACGCCGCAAGCCGTATTCTGTCGTACTCTTTGATGAGATCGAGAAGGCGCATCCCGATGTTTTCAATACACTGCTGCAGGTCTTGGATGACGGACGCCTGACAGACAACAAGGGGGTAACGGTTGATTTTAAAAATACGATTATCATCATGACCTCAAATATCGCTTCAGACAAGATCATGTCGATCAGTGATCCGGTGGAGCGGAGAGAGGCCGTTCTGAGCGAGCTTAAGCTGCATTTCAAGCCGGAGTTCCTGAATCGTTTGGATGACCAGGTGATATTTAACCCACTTGATCTGAAGGCGATCACAAGTATCGTTGATATTCTCTTCAAGAGCATTCAGTCGAAGCTTGCAGAGCGTGATATTACGATCTCATTGACGCAAAATGCCAAAGAGTATATTGCTGAAGCAGGGTTTGATCCGGTTTACGGTGCCCGACCGCTTAAACGTGCGCTTTATGAAGTGGTTGAAGACAGACTGGCTGAGCTTATTCTTGAAGACAGGGTTGTAGAAGGCAGTACCGTAAACTTTGATGTGCAGAACGGGGAAGTTGTCGTCAATATCTCCTGACAGAAAGCAGAGTTTCTTCTCTGCTTTCCGCTTTCTCCGATAAAAAGAGAAGGAGGTGGTGAGATCAGACTTTGGAGATCTCGATTCCCTGAAGTTTGAGTTTCATATCGCTTACAATGGTTGCATTCTCAAGAGCAGTCTCTTCCGTGATAAGTCCCACTTTGACAAGTTCGAGAAGGGCTTGGTCAAATGACTGCGAACCATAGACCTGTTTCCCTTCCTCGATCGCATCAAGAATCTCCTTATCCCTTCCTTCTGCAATCAAGGTTGCAATATGTGTAGTGTTTTTCAACACTTCTACTGCAACAACACGTCCCCCGTCTTTGCGTCTTACCAGACGTTGAGAGACAATACCTGCAAGCACGGAGGAGAGTGTCATACGGATACGGTTCTGGTCATGCGCCGGGAACATGTTGATCAGACGGTTGATCGTCTCTTTTGCATCCAGTGTATGGAGTGTTGAGAATACCAGGTGCCCGGTACTCGCTGCATGAAGCGCCGTCTCCAAACTCGCAAGATCACGTATCTCTCCTACAAAAATCACATCGGGATCTTCCCTGAGTACGGATTTGAATGCATTTTGATAAGAGAGTGTGTTGTCTCCTACCCCTCTTTGAGAGATCAGTGACATTTTATCGTGGTGGATGAACTCTATAGGATCTTCTATCGTGACGATATGTTTTTTTGCGTGGTATTGATCCTGTCGATCATTGTTGCAATGGTAGTGGACTTACCTGATCCCGTTACACCGGTCACGAGGATCAGTCCGCGAGGCGTATCGGCAAGCTCTTTGAGTATCTCAGGAAGTCTCAGCGCTTCAAAGGAGAGTATCTCCATGGGAATCAGACGGAACACGATACTGAGTCCGTCAATATGATAGAAAAAATTGACACGAAAATGACTCTGTTCATCGTAGGTATAGTTTAGATCAAGTTCTTTGGTCTTTTGGAGGGTTTGATAATCTTCTTCTGATAGGATTGATTGTGCGACTTCTTCTATATCATTGATTGAACATACTTCTGTATCCAGACTTAAAAGTTCACCGTCTTTTCTAAAATGGACTTTAGAACCTGACTTCATGTGGAGGTCACTGCCACGATTTTCAATTAAAAATTTGAGATATTGATCTAACTTTGTTTTCATCTTTTAATCCTTCCGTACTACATTCACCTAATAATAACCTATATAGAAAGAATTTGCAATAGTCTGTGGAGTTTCAAGGGAAAGATTACGATCTTAAGTACCGAAAGTGGTTTTGTTGCGTTGGTAGTCGTCTCGATAACATTTTTTAAAAGGAGGAAGAATAAAAAGTCTTCGATACCTAAGATGTAATCAAATTATAGCTATTTAAGATAAAATTAGTCTTAATTAAAATAACTTTATTTGATTTTTTTTATAATAATGAGAAATTTATATCAAACAAGCCAATGTGCTAGGTTGAATATATCCTTATTTACAGGCATTGCATGCCACCCATTGGCTTCAAGGTACATCATTTTATCACCGAAATATCCTATAATGTAATGTTCTTTATAGATCGCAAATGCACCGATAGCAAAGGTTTCAAAGATTTTCTCATAACTTTCCGGTATTTGATAATGATCATAATCCATGCTGTGAAGTGCAATAATGGCGCTATGTAGGTAATCATTGTTTAACATACTGCTACTCACATTATAGTAGGCAGGGTATGTCACCAGAGGTGTTTCCAGCAGTTCATTAACGTAGTCGTCCCTGAAAAACCCACTTCAAATACATCAGAACGATTTTATACTTTCCATTCTAACACAATCTAAAAAGGATCGGATACAGCTCGGCAAATTT
>JACXUO010000125.1 GCA_014763885.1 Campylobacterales bacterium | reverse complement strand
ACAGATACGCATTGAAACTACTTTTTCCAGACAGTACGATTGATATAGTCCGTATAGGAAAGGATGATCCGCAGGACTTTATCCGAGACATTCGGCATACTGTAGTCTGCCACGCTTCTCAGTGTCTCCGGGGTCTGGGTTTCGAGGACCCGCAGCCCCTGCAAGATACGCTCTTTCTCCAGTCCGACCATCATGACGGATGCCTCTTCCATCGCTTCGGGACGCTCGTGCGCTTCACGGATGTTCAGTGCAGGAAATTTCAGTATCGATGACTCTTCGCTGATCGTCCCGCTGTCACTGAGAACCGCTTTGGCATCCATTTGCAGTTTGACGTAGTCGTTGAATCCCATCGGTTTCATCAGTTTGATCAGCGGGTTGAAAGTCACCCCTTTCTCTTCGATCCGTTTGCGCGTCCGAGGATGGGTCGAGACGATGATCGGCATCCGGTAGATCTCCGCCATCGCGTTGAGCGTTTCCACCAAAGCATCGAAGGTTCTGTCACTGCCGATATTCTCTTCCCTGTGGGCGGAGACGACGAAATACTTCTCTTTTTCCAAAGAGAGTTCATCCAGGATGGCAGATGACTTTATATCATCCAGTTTGGAGTGAATGACCTCATACATCGGGCTTCCCGTCTTGATGATCCGGTCAGCGGGCAATCCTTCGCATTGAGAAAATGATCGGGCTTGCGCAACCCGAAATCTTTGAAAAAGACCTCGTTGAGCTCATAGTCATAGTTCTGCCCGGTATGCACGATGATCTGCTCGATCGCTTCTGACTCATCCAGTTTTTTCATTACAGCTGCAAGTCTGATAATCTCGGGTCTTGTTCCCACAACAGTCATTACTTTCAATTTACGCATTTCACACCTTTAAAAAATATGTATCCGGATTTTCTCTATCGAAGATCTCATTTGCCCAGAGAAGGAGCACCATCTCAGTGTCGCCCGTGTTGGTGATATCATGGGTATATCCGGGGATCATCTCGACCACTTCCATCTTTTTGTCGCTGACTTTGTACTCTATGACTTCATCGCCATGGATCTGGCGGTGTTTGATGCTTGCCTCACCTTTGATCACAAGGAACTTTTCATTTTTCGTATCGTGATAGTGGTTTCCGCGGGTGACTCCGGGGGCTGTCGTAGAGATGGAGAACTGTCCGCTGTCAAGGGTCTTCAAAAACTCATAGAACGTACCGCGTTCATCCTCGTGCCCTTTGAGTGCATAGGAGAAACGATCGGTAGGCAGAAAACTCAGATAGGTTGCATAGAGTGCGCGCTCAAACCCCCGTCCCACCCTGGGGATGATCAGGCTCTCTCTGCTCTCTTTGAACGACACCAGCAGATCGCGTATCTCGCCGAGGGTTTTCCTGTATATAGGAGAAACTTCGCCATACACCACGCCCTCCCTGCCTGTTTCATCAAGATGGCGGACAAAATGTTCCACAACGTCATCGATGTAGTTGAGATTCAACTCCACGCTCTCATCGTTGATCTCTATCGGCAGGTCACGGGTGATATTGTGGCACCATGTCGCGATCACGGTGTTGTAGTTCGGGCGCGACCACTTGCCAAATATATTGGGGAGACGGTAGATATAGACCGTCGCCCCGCACGCTTTCGCATAGGCCTCCAATGCCGCTTCACCGCCAAGTTTGCTTTTCCCGTAGTCGTTGTCCCGTTCTACCTGTGCAGATGAGCTCATCAGGATAGGCACTTTTTTATTGCTTTGCTTTGCGGCTTCTACGAGTTTTTGTGTCAGGTTGCGATTGCCTTCGTAAAACTCCTCTGTATTTTCCGGACGATTCACGCCTGCAAGATGAAAAATAAAATCCGCTTCCGCCACTTTGGAAACGATGCTATCCGTTGGATCGCTTCTCTCAAACGTATCTGTCGTCACCCCTTCTGTGCGTTTCAGTCTTGCCAAAAGGTTTTTCCCTATAAAGCCGCTGCTCCCCGTCACCAGTACTCTCATCATCTGACTCCAAATGCTTTCAGGTCGTCCTGTATCTCACGAAGCTCCAGCAGCATCTCTTTCAACTCTGCTTCATCGAGTCTATGGGTATTGTGCGAATGGTACTCGTGCGCCTGTGTCACGACCTCTTCCCCGTCCTCGACAAACTTGTTGTAGTTCAGGTCACGCGTATCGGCAGGGATGCGGTAGTAGTCCCCCATATCCACGGCTTTGACCATCTCTTCCTTGGTGAGCAGTGTCTCATAGAGTTTCTCCCCGTGGCGTGTCCCGATGACGCTGACTTTATGCTCCGGTCTGCCCAGCATATTTTTCAAGGTATGTGCCAGCAGCTCGATCGTCGCCGCCGGAGCTTTCTGGACGAAGATATCGCCGTTCGTTCCGTGCTCGAATGCGAACAGCACCAGCTCGACCGCCTGATCGAGGCTCATCATGAAGCGCGTCATCGCAGGATCGGTGATCGTGATCTC
>JACXUO010000124.1 GCA_014763885.1 Campylobacterales bacterium | reverse complement strand
AATCAAAAAAGCTGCAGCCAGTAGTTTCGTAGGCTCAAGCTGGCAGCTTTGTTCGGTGCACTTTAAGCGTAACCTGATGAAAATTGTACCCAAAAAAGATTTGGAAGAAGTTTTAGAGTATCTGAATGATGTTTTATCTTGTGAAACATTTGATCAGGCAACCTCTATTGCCAATGGAATGATCGCCACCTACGAAGATACACATCCCAGACTGACTCAATTCCTGATGGACAACCTGTATGAAGCCTGTATGTTTATGACTTTCCCTAAAACACACAGACGCAAGATCCATTCAACAAACATGCTTGAAAGATTTAACAAGGAGATAAAAAGACGAACCAAAGTGATCGGCGCATTCCCTAATGACGGCTCGGTATTGAGACTTTTAGTACCTTTGGCTATTGAAACAAATGCAAAATGGCTTACCAGAAAATATGTTAACTGGGATAATTTGGTACAATTACAAAAAGCTGAGGATGAAATTACAGAAATATTCTGACGCTATCCCTGTTGCCATGAGCAATCCTTTTTATTTGTTGTAACAGGACAAAAAACCTTATAAAACAGAGCCACTTGCAAATTCAACATCCAAGAAACCCATTTGCAATGGGCTGTAAGCTCTTGGATGAAAAAAGTTCATGATCAGGCTGTTTTACGAAGAGATAACACTAAAAACTAACTAAATTGCTGTTTTCACGGCGTACTTTATGGTTCAATTTTTATAAAAGGTGCTTTGTATCTGATTGTTGAGATAAAGTTACGTCAGAAGCTTCAATGATTGCGTAATACAGACTGACAAGACAGCAAAGGCAAACACTGATGCAACTTTTTGTGCTCCCTTGTAATAGATCTTGCTGCATCCGTAGCTGTCTTTTAGATAGGCATTGACCCTTTCCACACTACTTCTCTGGTTATAGTGAAGATCCTCGGAGTCATTATAGAGGTTCAGTGAACCCAATATCTTCTTTTCACTTTTGTCTAAAGCGATCTGTGCTTTGAGTTTTTTTGAGTTCTTTGGATTGATATCGATAATGGGTCTGTGATTATGGAGCCTGGAGTAATCTTTGATAATACGGTAATCATACGCTGCATCAGCCAGGTCATAGAGATAGTTCACTTTTTGGCTGCTCTGTAGAATGAGAGGGAGTGCCAATGAACTGTCATGTACGGATGCAGAGGAGTAGAGTGCCGTGATAGGAATATCACCGTCTACTACCGAGAGATGCAGTTTTCCTCCTGTCCACCTGTGCCTGTTTCCTTTGGAGTTCTGTTTGATACTGGTATCACACTCTGTTTTGATAAGAGACAGCATCTCTTCAACATCACCCATCTGCTCCTGCTGTTGTAGAATGGATGGTTTTTTAGGAGGACCTTCTTCACCTTTTCTTGGACACCCCTGTCTACGTTTGGGTTTGACCTCTTTCTTTTGTTTTGAGTACTCAAAGGGTTTGCTGGGATTGGATGTAAAGTAGACTACAACTGCCCTCTCCTTCCACTCCAGCCTATCGATACTTTGGGTTTTATCTTTGTCGTCGATCACGATTAGAAAGTTATTTTCACTATACATAAGTACGATATTGTCTCTTCCCTGATATTATTTTTACGAATATAACATATTATATTATACGACTTGGCCGAAGACCTTAATGTTTGTAGCGTATATTGCTGGATTTTAGTGTTTTTTATTGGAACTGACACCCCCTCCGAACACGGATGCGGAAGTTGCCGTATGGTGCGGGGAGCGGATGGGGCGCAAGGCAGAAAATGTCGGCATTAAACCGTCTAAGAACTGGTGC
>JACXUO010000123.1 GCA_014763885.1 Campylobacterales bacterium | reverse complement strand
TGTGACTCTGGATTCCCGCTCGTAGGGTTTCGCTTCACTCCTCTGCCTTCCGTGGTGCATTCTGCACAACACTTCAGGTTCCGAACCTACAAATGTGAAACAGTTCACGTTTGCTTAACGCTTCTCATGGTTTCGACCCTACAAATGACACGCAGGTGTCATTTGCTTAACGGGTCTCATCTTCCGGAGATGAGACCCGGGAAAATTTCGGAGGCAAAATGGGCGTTAAATTTGAGTCTGATCGCTCCTTTGGGTGTGTCAGACTCCAGGAAGTGCATCTCTAAAAGCTTTTTGATCAATGTACTGGCTGTTCTATCTGAAGCATAGATCACTTTCGCTACATCACCTCTTGCCATCTCCCCGACTATCAACAACTCTTTTAACAGATACTCGCTGTATTTTGGAAGAGGTTCGTTTTGATACATGCCTTGTTGGGAAAATTTTACATAGTTTTCAATCCTTTTGGAGAGTGTGTTTAACTGTAAAACTTCTCCCATATATGCTATCTGATCGATGGCCACCTCCAGCATAAATTTGATATACGACTTGAACCCTTTGAGCGAAAGTGCTCCCCTGCCATCCCTGTCACCCTGTCTGGGATGATCAGCCAGAGCCAGATACGATTTATACTCATCCGAACGCCTTGCAAGGCCCCTGGAGATATTCCATAGTCCATATCCCTTCAGTGCAATACCGGCAAAGATACCATCCAATACCAATCTTGATGTTCTTCCATTGCCGTCAAGGAAAGGATGTATCCACGTAAGCCTGTGATGAGAGGCGATAGCATAGATGACTTTTTTTGCCTGTGTCGCGTGAGTAGGCATCCGGTAAGTGCTCTCATAGATATTGAAGAGTGTCGGAATCGCTGTATATTCAGGGGCAGTATGGTCACCGACATATACCGGCCTGTCCCGGAACTCCCCGGGAACCATTCTTATCGTAGCATCCCCCTCTCTCCTCGTTTTTATCTCTAAAAAAGGCTCCATATCCGGATGCGCATAGAATTTACGATGAACATCACAAATAAACTCTTTTGTAAACGGTGTCACCTCATTTCCATCTCCCATGAGCTCCTCTATCCACTCCTGTACCCCGATATGTACCAGAGAAAGTTTTTGAAGCTGCTGCTGTTTCCTGTCTCCGGAAAAGATCTGACGGGAGGCTTTTTCTATATCGAAGGGGTGGGTTCCTTCAGACTCGATCTTGTTGGAATAATAACTGTTGACTGTTCTCAATAAAGCGCTGATCCCGTTGAGTACCTGAGGCGGATAAAAAGAGCCCAGTGATGCACTTTTCAGGCAAAGCGCTTCTGCCATCTCCAACAGTTCTGCATCTATATTGCCATCCAGGTTCACAGGAAGAAGAGGTGTAAAGTACAAAATAACTCCTTTGGAACTATTATAGCATAGTTTTTATTTTTATTTTGCGGATATTTTTTCGGATCTTATTCTGAAATAAAACCCTGTATATAGGCAAATAAACAGATATATGGTATTTTTTAATAAATATTATTGCGGATATTTTTTCGGATTATTTTTTATTTGATTTTCCTCTGATTGGCGAGCAGCTGGGCTGCAAGTTGATAGTGGATAGTGGATGGTGGATAGTGATTAGTGGCTGGGCAGCAGGGCTGCCAATTAAAAATTAAAAATTAAAAATTAAAAATTAGAAATTAGAAATTAGAAATTAGAAAGTAGGAAGTAGGAAGTAGGAAGTAGGAAGTAGGAGCGAATGCAGCTGGGGCTGCCAATTAGGGTATTGAGGGTCAGGTGATGCTAATGTTATATATTGAATCCG
>JACXUO010000122.1 GCA_014763885.1 Campylobacterales bacterium | reverse complement strand
ACACGGCAGGCACTGCACTCTGCACTGACATACTTCGCTTTTGTCTCTTTGATCATCGCAGCTTTCGGTTTGCCTGCTGCCTCAGCAAGGTGGAACTTCTCTGTCTGCATCGTTACACCACCGAACCCGCAGCAGCGGTTGGGATCGCTCATCTCCTGCATCGGATAGTTTGGTGCGAGAAGGTTACGCGGTTCCTGCCAGATACCCTGGACCTTTCTTGCATGGCACGGATCATGGTAGGTGACGACATCGTCAAACTTTTTCCCTTTCTCTTCGAGCAGTTTGACCAGATCGGTATTGTTGTAGAGCCATGCGGTAGCCATATGGATCTTTTCCGCAACCTTCTTGGCGCGTGCTTCCCACTCGGGCATATCATGATTTGCGAAGAAGACCTGCCAGTCATGTTTGACCATCGCCGAACAGGTCGCTTCCGGGATCAGCATCGCATCGCACTCATCCATAAAACTTTCAAAGTACTTGATGTTCTTTTTTGTCATATACTCTACAGAGTCACTATCTCCGGTAAAGTATGCGGGAGCACCACAACAGAGCTGTTTTTTGGGGATAAAGACATCGATATTGAGCTGTTTGAGTATCTCTACCAGGCTCTCGCCGATATCGGTATAGTTGTAGTTGGCAAGACAACCGATAAAGATCGCTACACGGGGGTTTTTCTTCTCCTGTACGGGTGCAGGGATCTCCTCTGGATGGCTGTTGAGAAAGCTCGTTTTTGCCAGTGAGGGGAGCAGTCTTCCCTTCTTCACCATCGGCAAGGCAAATCTTGCTTTGAGGCCCCGGCCCTTTTCGTCGACACTCAAGGCACAGGTTTTGAACATAAAGCCGAGTTTCATCACAAGGTCCATGATCCAGCGGTGGCGGAGAAGATAGAAAAAGGCTTTTTTAAACCAGGCGATACCGAACTTGTCTGCGATATCGGCACGTACCTCTTCGATGACCATATCTGTAGGCAGTGAGTTGGGACAGACATCTACACAGTTGGTACATAAAAAACAGCTTTCAAAGATATCTTTTGCGTTTTTGTCCAGTTCCAGGTCGCCGCGTTTATAGGCCCCGAGAAGATCGATAAATCCGCGCGGTGAAGTGGTCTCATCGGGGTTGACCTGGTGGATCGTACATACCGGGATACATTTACCGCATTTGATACAGGCTTCACTGGTATCGGTGAAGTTAAAGATTTCGTCGATTGATTTACTCAAACGGTTTCCTTCTCAATTTATTTTATTTTTGTTGCTCCTCTTCTGAGACTGTGATAGAACTACTGTTTTTACCGCCGTCATCCTGAACTTGATTCAGGATCTTATCGAGTAAGAGCGAAATTTAGGGGATTCTAAATCAAGTTCAGAATGACGAATACCCTATTTTATGTTCTTTCATGCTCTCTCCAGAGGTAGAATGAATATTTACTATGTTATAGCTAACTTTTTTCTTTTTTTCAAGTGTCAGGTTTGCTTTTTTTAGAAAAAAGTTAGCAAAAAAGCGCCAGCCCTCTCGAATCGCTTCGCTTTTCTGGCACTTGCCCTGAACGAAGAGAGGAAATGCCCTTGGGGTGAAATGCCGATACCCCTGTCGCTAAAGCGTAAGTGGGGTACAAGGTTCTGGCTGACAACTCTTTATAATAGAAGCATTGCCATGCAATGCAAACAAAATCTGCTACCTACTACTTACTATCTACTTGATAGCGTGAATTTCTCGTTCCCAACGTCCTCGTTGGGAATGCATACTTGCATATTGGGTTACACGCAACATTTGTTTTTCAGATCAAGTGTTTGCTTTACTCTTCACTCTTCACT
>JACXUO010000121.1 GCA_014763885.1 Campylobacterales bacterium | reverse complement strand
AAGGTGCAGATACGCTGATCCCCATAGAGAATGTAGAGGTGGATGGTGATGAGATCGTCATCAAAGAGGAGGTTCCCTTCGGTTTTGCGGTACGCGAAGTAGGCGAGAACTATGCCAAGGGACAGAAGCTGATCGCCAAAGGTACCATGATAGACTTTCCCCAGATCGGTGTGATGGCGAGTCTCAATGTGATCAGCCCGCTTGTCTATGAAAAGCCGGTCGTCTCTATCCTCTCTACCGGTTCGGAACTTCTGGAACTCGGTCAGACGCAGACGAACGATGCACAGATACGAAGCTCCAACAACTATATCCTGGAAGCCATCGCTGCAAAGTACGGCGGAAGAGCACTGCAGATGGGATGCATCAGGGATGATAAGCAGAGCATCAAAGATGCTGTTGCCGCAGCGCTGGAAAAAAGTGATATCGTTGTGACGACAGGAGGGGTGAGCGTAGGTGATTTCGACTTTGTCAAAGATGTGATCGCCGAACTCGGTGCAGAGGTACTCTTCAAGGGGGTGCGCATCAAGCCGGGGCAGCATATCATGGTCGCACGCAAAGGAGACAAGTTCATTGTGGGGCTGCCGGGGTTTGCCTATTCTTCGACCGTGACCGCGCTGCTCTATCTGCTGCCGCTGATCGCGAAACTGCAGCAGGGGAGATCTACACTGCGCAAGGTCAAGGCGGTACTGGATGAACCGTTTAAAAAACGTGCGAAGAAGACAGAGTTCACTGCCTGTAATCTCAGGTTGATTGATGGCAGGTACCATATTGATTTCAGGGAAAAAAAGGTGGGGACTTCCGCGATCCTTACCAATATGCTCGGAGAGGTTGCACTGCTCTTTACCGGCGAGGAAGAGGGATCCAGGGAAAAAGACGAAGAGGTTACCGTACTGCTTCTGGGCTAGGAGTTCTCCTAGTCTGGAGTTTGATATAGAGTGCCAGCTGTGCGACTGTGCGGCATCCGACATTGACCGCTTCGGTGATCAGGTCTCTTTCTCTTTTGTAATCCATCTTCTATCCTTTCATCTTGATTTGTACATCACCTAAATCCATCTTTCATATCACGTTTTTATTCCAAATAATATGTCAATAAAGGATTTATGTATAAAAAATATCCCAAATTGTAATTTTTTATAAAAAATATACTATAATCTAAAAATAACCACTCATATGAGTCATCAAAAAGGAGATCGAAATGTTGGTATTAAGTGAAATTATCGAGAAGCTGAAAGATGTCGTTTCCGAGAGTATGCCGGGGAAAAAGGTGTTTGACAAGGATGTCGCCCATATACTCAATATCCCCCAAAGTACCTTTGCCACGATGAAAAAACGCAACTCCATCCCCTATGAAGAGATCCTGGAGTTTTGTGCGCTCAGAAAAATATCGGTGAACTGGCTCTTCTTTGATCAGGCGGTCGATATGCTCAAGGAGGAGACAGAGAAGTTTTTCCATGTGCGCTACTTCTCGGATATACGGGCAAGTGCGGGAGGCGGGGCAGAGGTCTTTGATGAAAACTATGAGACGATCACGATCGATGAAAAAGTGATGCACAATATGGTAGGGCTGGGAAATACCGATCTGGAAGCGATCAATGTGGACGGCGAGTCGATGGAGCCTACCCTGAAGGATGGATCGATCGTCTTCGTAGACCGTGACCAGACCAATATCAACAAAGAGGGGATCTTCATCGCCTCAACGACAGCCGGACTCTTCATCAAGCGTATCCGCCAAAGGGCAGACGGGATGATAGAGCTGATCTCGGACAACAGGAACTACTCTCCGGAAGTCCTGGCCCCGGATGAAGTCTCTATTGTCGGTAAAGTAGTGGGGAATATAGAAAGCCTTTGATAAGCGTTGAGCG
>JACXUO010000002.1 GCA_014763885.1 Campylobacterales bacterium | reverse complement strand
ACTTCATCTTTTGAGAGCCCAAGCTTGTCAATCGCACGGATAAATGATTTAAGAACGATACCGTCCCCACATCCCCAACACCATAGTGTTGGCATTTTTTCAAGTCTTAAGTAACTATCGTAATTAAAAGCCATCTTAGAATACCTCCTTAACCTTCTCGATAATATCTGCAGGGGAGAATGGACGACCGTTTGTTTTTGTCAACTTTTCGATGTCTTTTCTTCCCATTGCTCTTTGGATCTCTTCAAGGTATTGACCTTGGTTAAGCTCTACTGAAAGTACTTTGTCAAACTTCTGTCCAAGCTCGTACATTGTCTGCTCCGGACTTGGCCAAAGTGTGATCGGTCTGAACATACCTACTTTGATGCCTTCTTCTCTAAGTACAGATACCGCTTCCTTGATCGCAAGTGATGCTGAACCGTATCCGATCAGAAGGATCTCTGCATCGTCAAGCATATACTCTTCGTTTGATTCGATCTCATCCGTATGCTCTTCCACTTTTCTAAAGAGTCTGTCGATCAGTTTTCTACATGTTTCGATCTCTTCAGTCGGGAATCCCATAGCATCGTGGTGCAGACCGGTATAGTGGTATCTGTAACCTTTGAACATCGGGTTAAGTACCGCAGGCTCATCCTGTGCTACACCATAGGGTCTATACTCTTCAGGTGCACCGTCAAATGTTTTTCTTGGTTTGATACCTGCTTGCACTTCTTCTGCAGTAGGGATCATTGCCTTACCGTGCATGTGCCCGAGTGTCTCATCAAGCAGTACGAAAACCGGCTGCATGAATCTGTCCGCGAGGTTAAATGCTCTCACTGTCTCAGTATAACACTCTGCAAGGTTACCGGGACACACAGTAATGGATTTATAGTCACCGTGACTTGGGTTCTTGGCCTGAGCAACGTCACCTTGTGAAACACGTGTAGGAAGACCTGTAGAGGGACCACCTCTCATAACGTTGATCACAACCAACGGTACTTCTGCCATCTGAGCAAGGCCAAGGTTTTCAGCTTTCAATGAGATACCAGGTCCGGAAGTAGCCGTTAGTGTACGTACACCGCTCATCCCTGCCCCGATTGCTGCTGCAACACCGGCGATCTCATCTTCCATCTGAATTGCCGCACCGCCTACCGCAGGCAGCAGGTCAGAAATCGTGTGCATTACCTCACTTGATGGAGTAATAGGATATCCACCAAAAAATCTACATCCGGCATCTACCGCTGCAATCGCAGCAAGGTCGTTACCTGTTGATATAACTTCTCTTAATTCCGCCATTAGTTAGCCTCCTTGTAGTCCGTAGGTAGTCTATACCCGTTGTTTAAAATCGCTTCTTGTCTTGCTTTTGCAGTGTCAGAAAGTTTAGCAAACTTAAATTCGCTCTTCTCTGCAACATAGATTGCAAAGTCCGGACAGGAAAGTTCACACTCATTACATCCGATACATGATTCAGGCGCTACGATCGAGATCATTGCACCCAGTGTTGAACTCGCATCTGCCTTCATAGAAAGTACACCCGCCGGACATGCATCCACACAGATATCACAAGCTTTACATCTAGCCGTATTTACCCATACCGGAGTATTCTCTGGTGCTGTCATTACTGCCATTTGTGCCCCTTTAATATAGTATATTTAAGTGAGATAAACAATTCACTATGGTTGAGGATACACTACTTTCTCTAAGGGGGCTATGAATAACATGGCATTATTGTAACTATAAGCGATTTTGTTACATTTTGAAGCAAGAATAAACAGACTTTTTTACTCTTTTATTGACTCATTTTACCCAGAGCGCAAGATATGATACTTTTTGCCTTGGTTGTATTGGTCTCGATAAAACCCAGCTGATCAGATTTCATTGGATAACCAAGCTTTTTGAGCGCTGTTTTGAGTTCTGGTATCCGCTCCTCAGTGATATCTACCGTGATTTCACGGGGATCCTTGTTTAGATCAACCTCAACCTCTCCGAATGCATCAAAAAGTTTTGTTTTGAGTGTAGATGCACATCCCCCGCATTTTACGTTAAGCAGTTCAAATGTCTGTTTACGACTCGTCATTTAGTGCCTCGCTTGTACTGAATTTTACACAAAGCATTTAGTGCTTTGTTGGACTGCGCTTTAACGCTTGTCATTCTTGTCATATTTTACCTTTTACCAATATTGTATCACGCATTATAGTGAAAAACCATGTAAAAGATGTGTAAAGTATAGGGTTAATGGAAATGGAGAGGAGTTCTCAGGAACATCCATAAAAAAAGAGAATGCTTTGCAGATCATCCCCAAAGATAAGCTGCAAAGATTTAAAACCCACAGATGACAAAAGCGCCATCTGCGGCAGGTACCTATTTGGAGAGTACCTCTTTGACGGCTTTGCCGATCTCTGCAGGAGAAACAACAACTTTGACACCCGCGGCTTCAAGTGCTGCCATCTTCTCAGCTGCTGTACCGGCTGAACCGGATACGATCGCACCTGCGTGTCCCATTCTTTTCCCTTTCGGTGCAGTTTGACCTGCGATGAATGCAACAACCGGCTTGGTGATGTTTTCTTTGATGAACTCGGCAGCCTGGATCTCAAGATCGCCGCCGATCTCACCGATCATGACGATCGCTTCTGTTTCCGGATCCGCTTCGAACATCGGCAAGAGTTGCTTGTATGAAAGACCGATAATAGGGTCCCCACCGATACCAACCGCTGTTGTGATACCGAAACCTTCTTTACATACCTGGTTCGCTCCCTCATAAGTCAACGTACCCGACTTGGAGATCAGACCGACGTTACCTTTTTTGAAGATCATACCGGGCATGATACCGATCTTGCACTCTTCCGCAGTGATGATACCAGGACAGTTTGGCCCGATCGTCTTCATACCGTGTTTTGTTGCATATGCTTTTGCTGCCTGCATGTCACGTACCGGAGCACCTTCAGTGATAATCACTGCAAGCTCGATACCAGCATCTGCTGCTTCCATCACCGCATCGGCTACGAATGCAGGCGGAACGAATACCATAGAAACAGTCGCACCGGTTGCTTCAACCGCCTCTTTCACTGTATCAAAAACCGGCTTACCAAGGTGTTCTTGACCACCTTTATTTGGCGTTACACCACCAACGATATTTGTTCCGTATGCGATACACTGTTCAGCATGGAATGTACCTTCGCTCCCTGTAAAACCTTGTACGATTACTTTTGTCTCTTTATTTACTAGAATACTCATCTCTTACTCTCCTTTTGCCGCTGCTACTGCTTTTGCCGCACCATCAGCCAAATCAGTTGCCGGGATAACATTTGCGATATTTGCATTTTTAAGAATTTCTGCTGCCTCAAGTGCATTGGTACCATCAAGTCTTACAATTACCGGTACATGTACATCTACCATCTTAGTCGCTTCAAGGATACCGTTAGCGATACGGTCACATCTTACGATACCGCCGAAGATGTTTACGAAGATCGCTTTGACGTTGGGGTTTTTAAGAATGATCTCAAACCCTTTTGCCACAGTCTCTGCATTCGCCTTACCGCCCACATCAAGGAAGTTTGCCGGTGTTCCACCCATGTAGTTGATCGTATCCATTGTACCCATTGCAAGACCTGCACCGTTTACCATACATCCGATCTCACCGTCAAGTGCCACATAGCTCAGTCCGTACTGGCTCGCTTCTCTCTCATCCGGATCCTCTTCAGAGATATCCCTCATATCCTCGATCTCCGGGTGTCTGCCAAGTGCAGAGTCATCAAATCCCATTTTCCCGTCTAGTGCCAGGAAGTCACCCGATCCTGTCTTGATCAGCGGGTTGATCTCGATCAGTTCCGCATCATTCTCCACATAGACTCTGTAGAGTTTTGATGCGAAATCGATAAATTTCTTCTGCTCATTTTTATCTGTAATTCCAAGACCGAATACCAACTCTCTACCGTGGAATCCCTGGAAACCGATCGCTGGATCTACTGCTACCTTGATAATCTTTTCAGGAGTCTCTTCAGCTACTTTTTCGATCTCCATACCACCTTCGGTCGAAGCCATGATCACAGGCATCTCTTTTGCTCTGTCAAGGACTACACCAAGATAGAGCTCATCTTTGATATCCGCACCCTCTTCGATATAGACCTTCTGTACCAGCTTACCCTCAGGTCCTGTCTGGTGTGTTACAAGTGTCATTCCCAAAATTTCACTTGCAAGTGTTCTTACCTCATCGATAGACTTAGCAAGTTTTACACCGCCGCCAAGTCCTCTTCCGCCTGCATGGATTTGTGCTTTTACCACCCAGATATCACCGCCCAGCTCTGCAGCATTTTTGGCTGCCTGGTCCGGAGTGTTGGCAACAATACCTTTTGGCGTAGGAACACCGTACTTGGCAAAAATCTGTTTTGCCTGATACTCATGAATATTCACGTTAATCTCCTTTAAAATTACAAATTAATTCACCTATTATAGGCTTTCATCAGATAATTTCGGATTAATTCTTTTATTAGTTCATTTGAATTTGCAAAAGTGTACTATATTTACACAGTTTTAGAGCACAGAAAGTGAAAATCACTCCGTACGGAGCTTTTTATGCCGAATAAACTGTTACCCTTTAGGCATAACCATCTCTTCGGGTTTCACTGCGGCATCAAACTCTTCGGCGGTCATCAGTCCAAGATTCACCGCTTCCTCTTTCAGTGTGGTACCGTTCGCATGTGCCCTTTTCGCGATTTTTGCTGCATTGTCATACCCGATATGAGGATTAAGTGCTGTTACCAGCATCAACGAATCATTCAGAAACCTCTCTATATTCTCTTTAATCGGCACAATACCTTTCGCACAGTTTTTATCAAAGCTGATCATCGCATCTGCCAAAAGTCTTGTTGACTGCAGGATATTGTAGGCGATCACCGGCTTAAATACATTCAGTTCAAAGTTCCCCTGGCTTGCAGCGATACCTACGGTTGTGTCATTGCCCATGACCTGCACAGCGACCATCGTCATCGCTTCGGCCTGCGTAGGGTTCACCTTGCCCGGCATGATGGAGGATCCGGGTTCATTTGCAGGGATCTCGATCTCGGCAAGCCCGCATCTGGGACCCGAAGCCAGCCATCTGATATCGTTGGCAATCTTCATCAGGTTTGCTGCCAGTGCTTTAAGTGCGCCTGAGAGAATCACTTCCGCATCATGTCCCGTCAAGGCATGAAATTTATTCGGCTGAGAGACAAAACCATAGTTTTTATCCATAAAATCATTGAGCTGCGCCGCCACCTTGGCTGAAAACCCGGGGTGGGAGTTGAGCCCCGTACCCACAGCTGTACCGCCGATGGCAAGCTCTCTACAGTATTTTAAGGCATCATTGATCTGCTTGAGGTTCGTATTGAGCATAGCGACATATCCTGAAAGCTCCTGTCCGAGTGTCAGAGGAGTCGCATCCTGAAGGTGTGTTCTTCCGATCTTTACAATCGTCCCAAAGGCTTTGGATTTTGCATCAAGCGTATTTTTAAGTTGCATGAGTGCAGGAATGAGTCTATCCGTAACAGAGACAACCTCTGCAATACGCATCGCCGTAGGATAGGTATCATTGGAACTCTGCCCTCTGTTGACATCATCATTGGGGTGTACCAGCTTATTCTGTGTAAAATCTCCCCCAAGTATCTCTGTGGCTTTGTTTGCTACCACTTCATTGATATTCATATTGGACTGTGTCCCCGACCCGGTCTGCCATACCACCAGAGGAAAGTGTTCATCCAGTTCCCCGCTGAGTACAATATCACATGCTTTGGCAATCGCCCGGGACTTTTCCTCACTCAAGCGGCCCAGCTCATGATTGACAAGGGCGCACGCTTTTTTCAAAGTTGCGAAACCGTATACAATCTCTAAAGGCATCTTCTCGGTACCGATCTCGAAGTTAAGCAGTGAACGCTGTGTCTGTGCAGCCCAGTATTTATCTGAAGGCACCTGCATCTCACCCATCGTATCTTTTTCTATCCGAAACTGCATGGCCACTCCTTTGGAGAGAATTCTATGTAACTATCATATCTCATAATTTTTAACCGGAGATAAAATAGAAAAATATTTTTTGAGGGGGGGGAAGATAAGGATTAAGAGATGCATACCCTCGGAAAAGGTATGCAAAAAAAGGAGATGGGTAAGTGTTAGTCCTTGACCTCGTACTGTTCTCTTCCCATTTGGTAGAGATCGTTCCCGTAAGTATCGTTGATCACCGTTACAGGGAAATTCTCCACTTCCAGCTTACGTACTGCTTCAGGGCCGAGTTCTGGATAAGCGATCACTTCCGCACTTTTGATCTGCTTTCCGAGAAGTGCGCCCGCACCTCCTGTCGCACCAAAATAGATACCGTCATAATCCACACAGGCATCCTTGACCGCCTGGTTTCTTTTCCCTTTACCGATCATCCCTTTTGAACCGTGTTTCAGCATCGTAGGAGAATAACTATCCATACGGTAAGAGGTAGTCGGACCTGCACTCCCGATCGGGTCACCCGGTTTTGGAGGGGTAGGCCCGACAAAATAGATCACTGAACCCTCAAGATCAAAGGGCAACTCCTCACCTTTTTCAATGAGTTCAACAAGTCTTTTATGGGCTGCGTCTCTCGCTGTGTAAATCGTCCCGTTGAGGAATACAGTATCCCCTGCTTTGAGCATTTTTGTATCTTCACTGCTCAACGGTGTCGTTAAAGTGTATGTTGCCATCCTCTTTCTCCTTATAGTGTGATATGCGTATGTCTGGATGAGTGACACTGCACATTCACAGAAACAGGCAATGAAGCGATATGACACGGATTTGCTTCGATATGTACAGCAAGTGCGGTTTTTGTTCCGCCCATCCCCATAGCACCGATTCCAAGCTTGTTCACCTCATTGAGGATCGTCTCTTCAAGCTCTGCCATCTCCGGATCAGGGTTCACACTGCCGATATCCCTGAAGAGCGCATGTTTGGAACTGATAACTGCCTTTTCGAAAGTACCGCCGATACCGACACCGATCGTGATAGGAGGACACGGATTCCCGCCGGCATCACTGATCACCTCTTTGACATACTCGATGATACCTTCTTTTCCTGCTGCAGGCGGAAATACCCTCGCCCTGCTTACATTCTCTGATCCGCCGCCTTTTGCAGCATACTCAATATCTATCTTGTCCCCTGCAACAAGATCAAAGTGGATGATCGCAGGAAGGTTGTACCCCACAGTATCCTTCAGGTTTGCTCTGCTGAACGGTTCACATGTCGAAGCACGAAGATACCCTTCAGTATACCCCTTCTCTGTTCCTTCATTGATCGCATCTTTAAGCAGTCCGCCCTTGATTTTTACCTGATCACCGACTTTTACAAAGAAAACCGCAAGACCTGTATCTTGGCATAATGGTCTTTTTTCATCTTTCGCGATATCCGCATTTTCAAGGATCTGACGGATCACCTCTTTGCTTACGCGTGACTTCTCCTCTTCCATTGCCTCCTTAAGTGCATCATAAGTATCCTGAGGCAGATCCGTACCGCTATACATGATCATATCTTTAACGGCTTTTACTACCTCACTATATTCGATTTCTCTCATTTACCATCCTACTCAAAAAATTTATTTTCAGTCAATATATCGATATTGCCCCGGATAGACTCTACCGATACTTTAAACTTCGCTTGTGTCTCTTCATCAAGATCAATCTCGA
The DNA here is from genome assembly GCA_014763885.1 of Campylobacterales bacterium. Lineage (GTDB taxonomy): Bacteria > Campylobacterota > Campylobacteria > Campylobacterales > Sulfurovaceae > Sulfurovum. The sequence continues at coordinate 42,847 of JACXUO010000002.1, read as the reverse complement.
TGATCTCTTCGACACCGTTTCTGCCGAGCACAACCGGTACGCCTACACATACGTCACTGTATCCGTATTCACCCTGAAGCAGTACCGAAGAGGAGACAACAACACGGGAATTATCCAGTATGGCCTCTACCATGTGTGCCACAGCACGGCCAGGACCATAGTAGCCTGAGGTACCCAGCTCTTTGACGATCTCCGCACCACCGTTTTTTGTACGCTCGATGATCTGATCCATCTCTTCCTGTGTCAAAAGCTCTGAAACATTAACAGAACCGACCTGTACCTTATGCGGCAGCGGTATCATATTCTGGCCGTGATCACCAATAACAAGATCACCTGTCTGTGTCATTCCATAGCCGAGTGTCCTATATATCTGATAGGCCATTCTGGCACCATCCAGGGCTCCCGCCATCCCTATGATACGGTTGCGTTCCCATCCTGTCATCTTATGGATGACATAGGTCATGACATCCAGAGGGTTGGAAACACAGATGATAATGGCCTCGGGGGAGTGCTTTGCCACATCATTGAGCACGTTTTTCATGATCTTGGCATTGATCATCAAAAGATCCGCCCGTGTCATATCACCTTTTCTCGGTACACCCGCAGTGATCACGACAATATCACAATCTTTCATCTCTGCCGCGCTCTTTACTGCGGTCACTTTCGTACCTTTTGGCGAATAGTGCGCCGCCTGGCCCATATCGATCGCCTTGCCCTGTGCGATACCTTCGACAATATCAAAAAGGACGATCTCTTCACAGCTACCCATCATTACCAGGGAGTATGCTGCCGTCGCACCTACCGCTCCAGCTCCGACAATACCTACTTTACGTCCTGCCACACTATGCCTCTTCGTCAAAGAAATTCAGTTCATAGAGTTTATCCACCATCTCCTGCACTGAGGCAACAGATTTGGCAAAACGTTCCTGCTGAAGCGGTTTCAGTGTCATACGGATCACCTCTTCCCCGCCTCCGGCACCGATCATCACAGGTACACCCGAAACGATGCCTGAGTATCCGTAATCATTCTCGAGCATAATCGCGCATGAGTGGATCTGCTTCGTATCTCTCAGCATAGACTCCACCATGATCGCCGTAGATTTTGCCGGCGCATAGTATGCCGAACCGTCCCCCAGAAGGTTGACGATCTCTGCACCGCCGTTTCTTGTCTTCTGAACGATCTCGCCGATCTGCTCTGCATCAAGCAGGTCTTCGATCGGTACACCCGCTACCGTTGTAAACTTGGGCAGGGGAACCATCGTATCCCCATGCCCTCCCATGACGGTCGCACGGATCTGACCCGCACCATACTCGAGTTTTTCATAGATGAAGTGCGCCATACGTGCAGCATCCAGGATACCTGCCATCCCAAGCACCCTTTCCCGTGGAAATTGTGTCACTTTTTGCGCAACATAGGTCATTACATCCAGCGGATTGGAGACAACGATGATGATAGACTCAGGCGCATACTCCTTGATCTCCAATGCATATTTTTTCACGATCGCTGCATTTTTAGTAAGCAGGTCATCCCGGCTCATACCGGGTGTTCTTGGTGCACCCGCCGTGATCACTACGATATCTGACCCTGCAATATCTTCAGGGCCGTTTGCTGCCTTTACTACGGTATGCTGGCGCGCCGCGTTGGCCGCCTGTGACATATCAAGCGCTTTCCCTTTCGCCTTGTTCACGTCACGCCCCCTCAGGACAACATTGTGACATGCTCCGTTCATTGCCAAAATAAATGCAACTGTTGAACCAAAATTACCCGTTCCGACAACTGTTACTTTTCTACCTTTAGCCATTTGAATCCTTTTTTATAGTGAGATCCATAGGGTGACTCTTTAGCAAAACATAACTCATCATTTTAGGGCTTGCCTGCCCGTAAGATCATCAATAATGTTTTGCAATGCTTTAGAAGTCGACTACCCTATGTTGTTTTCAGAAAAATCTGAGAAGATTAGTATACCAAAATGTTGAAATATTTTGATAAGAAACACTGCATCATTTTGATGCAGTGTCCGCATTGTCCACTATAGAAACGTATCAGATAGCGTCAATGATGCTGTTAAGTGTAGCAGACGGTCTCATCGCTGCTTCTGCTTTAGCATCATCCGGGTGGTAGTACCCACCGATATCCTGAGCTTTGCCTTCTACAGAAAGAAGCTCTTCCATGATCTTCGCTTCGTTCTCTTTGAGCGCTTTTGCTACCGGGGTAAATTTCGCCTGAAGATCCTTGTCCATAGAATCTGCCAGCGCAGTCGCCCAGTACATTGCCACGTAGAAGTGAGACGCTTTGTTATCCGGCTCACCTGCTTTTCTACCTGGTGCTTTGTTGTTGTCTAGGTATTCTTGGTTTGCTACATCAAGTGCTGCTGTTACAGCTGCAAGCTTCGCATCAGGGTTCTTTTGGTCGATCATTCTCAGTGACTCGGCAAGTGCCAGGAACTCACCAAGAGAATCCCATCTTAGGTGACCTTCTTCAAGGAACTGATCTACGTGCTTAGGCGCTGAACCACCTGCACCGGTTTCAAAGAGACCACCACCGGCAAGCAACGGAACAATAGAAAGCATCTTAGCAGATGTTCCAAGCTCCAGGATCGGATACATATCTGTCAAGTGATCTCTAAGAACGTTACCTGTTACAGCGATCGTGTCTTTTCCTGCTCTGATTCTCTCGTTAGTAAATCTTGTAGCAGCTGCGATATCCATGAAGTGGATCTCTAGACCTTCAGTGTTAAACTCTGGCATATATTTTTTCACTTTTGCGATCATTTGCGCATCGTGAGCTCTGTTCTCATCCAACCAGAACACTACAGGGATCTGCTCGATTTGACCTCTTTCAAATGCAAGTCTGATCCAGTCTTTGATCGGGATATCTTTAGCTCTTGACATTCTCCAGATATCACCTGCTTCACACTCAAAGCTCATAAGCACTGTACCATCTTCAGCCGTTACAGTGACTGTACCACTCTCTGTAAGCTCAAATGTCGTTGGGTGAGAACCGTACTCTTCCGCTTTTTGCGCCATCAAACCGATATTTTGCATTGTACCCATAGTTGTTACATCAAACTGACCATTTTTCACACAGTCAGCTACCATTTCCTGGTGGAAGAAACCATAAGTACTGTCAGGGATAACAGCCAATGTTTCAAGTGCAGCACCTGTTCTGTCCCACTGCTTACCACCTTCTCTTACTACAACCGGCATAGAAGCATCGATAATGATGTCATTTGGTGCGTTGAAGTTTGTTTCACCTTTATCAGAATCAACCATTGCGATTTTCGGTGCATCAGCATCAACTACAGCCTGGAATGCTGCTTTGATCTCAGCTTCCTGTGCATGACCCTTGATCTTCTTTTCAAGATCTGACATACCAAGGTTTGGATTAACACCCAGCTCTTTGAAAAGATCAGCGTATTTAGCAAATACCTCTTCAAAGAAGATTTCAAATGCGTGACCGAACATGATCGGATCAGAGATTTTCATCATTGTTGCTTTAAGGTGTACCGACCAGATCAGCCCTTTTGCTTTTGCCTCTTCGATCGTTTGCTTATAGAAATCTCTTAGAGCCTTTACAGACATGAATGTACCGTCAAGGACTTCTCCCTCAAGCGCATCGATCGTTTTCAGCTCTTTGCCATTCAGGGCGATCGTTACTTTTTGTGCTTTATCCATAGTCACAGACTTCTCGTTACCGTAAAAGTCACCTTTACCGTCCATGTGTGCAACAGCCGCTTTTGAGTTCTCAGCATAGGGCTTAAGTCTATGCGGATTTTTCTGTGCAAAGTTTTTAACCGCTTTTGCCGCACGTCTGTCTGAGTTACCCTCTCTAAGTACCGGGTTAACTGCTGAACCAAGACATACGCTGTATTTCGCCTGGATCTCTTTTTCAGCATCTGTTTGCGGATTTTCAGGGTAGTTAGGAATATCATAACCTTGTTCCTGGAGCTCAGCAATACAGTCTTTAAGCTGACCTACTGATGCAGAGATGTTTGGAAGCTTGATGATGTTACCTTCAGGTTTAACACAAAGTTCACCAAGTTTTGAAAGTTCATCTTCAGCCAATCCCATTGCTGCAAGTACACGACCAGCAAGCGAGATGTCACTTTGCTCAAGTTCCACACCGCCAGCTGCACAGAATTTAGATGCAATCGGGAAAAATGAGTATGTTGCCAAAGCCGGAGCTTCATCAATTTTTGACCAAATGATTTTTGCCATAATTGTTCCTTACTTTTGTTTTAGTGGAACAAGTGTAGCACTATTTTCGTATAAGAGGAATGAAACTCTTTGTTATCAAAAAGTTATCCACTAAAAATGTTTCCATACTACACATTTACCGCCCGAAAGAGGCGAGAAAGAGAGAAAAACTTTCAAAATCAAATCCTGAAAATAGCTTGATAGAGACAGTTTATTTACGCTTTTTATATCATTATGTAACATTTCGGAAACAAATTGTTACTTCAAACCCTGCTCCACATGGAGTATCCTACTCTATATCGCATCTGAGTGCCTGACCAACCAGGAGTTTGGCCACTGTTTCGTTCTGGTTGACAAAACTTTTGATCGAAAGGTCCGATAACTGCTCGACCTCTCTGCGGTCTGAAACTTTCAGGACGATATCGATCCTTTCGTCAATACTGTGAATCGCCTCGCAGATCAGCCTGATCTTTTCATCATTGTCAATGGCGATAATCACGGCAATCGCGTTTTTGATATCCAGTGAGTGCAACAACCTTTTGGAAGCGGCATTTCCGAAAAAGACACTGTCGCCCTTTTTCTCTCCCATCTCCACCAGGCTTCGGTCATGCTCTATCGCAACATAGGTAATCCCCTGAGACTTGAGTTCCTCTACAATACGCTGTCCCAGCAGTGAATAGCCGCAGACAAGAATATGATGGGAAATCGCCGATGAACCTACGGGTTCCCTCATCGCCTCAGTGGGTTTTTGGTAGAAAAGATTCGTAAACGCCCGGACATGCTTGACGGACAATGAAGTAAAGACAAGCGATACAACCACGACGGAGATCAGTACCTGCAGCACCTCATTGCCTACAAGCTGATAGGATTTTGCCAGTGCAAAGACGGCAAAGGAAAACTCCCCCACCTGAGCCAGTGCCAGTGCCGTTTTAAACGCACGTTTTGGGAAAGAAAAAACCACCGTGATCAAAAAAATGAGGAGTGCCTTAAGAAGAAGGATCGCTACAGTCAATCCCACAATGACAAAGAAATACTCCCTGATCACCTCAAGGTTGATCTGCAGTCCTACCGTAATAAAGAAGAGCCCAAGCAAAATATCCCGGAAGGGCACAAGGTCCGCTTCGATCTGATGCTTGTATTTGGTCTCGGCGATCAGCATCCCCGCAATAAACGCACCAAGCGAATAGGAAAATCCGAAAGCGTGTGCAAGCAGCGAGGCAGAAAGCACGATCAGCAGGATCGCCAGAATAAAGAGCTCCTCTTTTTTACTGTCTACGACAGTACCCAAAAACTTGTTTGTTGCATACTTCCCGAGCACAAAAAGCGAAAAGATCACAATCACACCGGAAATCAGTGTGCCCAGAACAATCTCTGATGCCGAACCGGAAGGTTTGCCCAAAAAAGAGACCAGAAGCAATATAGGGATGACTGCTACATCCTGAAAAAGCAGGATTCCGAGTGCATATCTTCCATAAGGCCGGCGGATGTCACCATTGGCATTGAGAGCCGTCAGGACGATCGCCGTGGAGGAGAGAGACAATGCCATTCCCACAACCAAAGCGCTTTTCATCGGCAAGTCAAAGAGTGCAATGCTCAGATAGGTAAATAAAAGTGCAGTGAGTGTTACCTGCAGTATCCCAAAGACAAATACCTCCTGCTTCATCCGTTTCAACTGGTTCAGAGAGAACTCCAAACCGATCGTAAACATCAAAAAAACCACACCGAACTCCGCCAGTTCGGACAAGACCTGCTGATCGATCTTGGCATAGTCAAAAAATGTTGCAATGATAAACCCGGTAAAAATATATCCAACGATTGTAGAGATATCAAAACGTTTAAACAGCAGATTGAGAACCAGAGAGAGCGCTACTGCCAGTATAATCAGTGTAAGTATATCCACCCTGTCTTCCTTATAGCTATTCTGAAGGAGAGATGGAAGTCATTCCTACATTGAGCCAACTATGCAGTCCGCCGCGGTACCACTTCATCTTTTCGGGAGGATATCCCATCTCAAGCAGTGCTTCGATCATCTGGGGAGACTGTCTGCACCATACGCCGTTGCAGAAAAAAAGTACGGTTTTGGCCTCAGAAAAATCATACCCCTCTTTTGTGGATCTCACTCCCAGCAGCGCAAGTGCTTCCTGTTTCTTTTTTTCCCACTTTCCCTCTTCGGTAAAGTAGATAAAGGGGATATTCACCGCACCGGGAATTGTTCGGGCTTCAAACCACTCTTGTTTGCGGCTGTCAACAAAGAGCATATGTGGATCCTCCTGCATCTCCTCCAGGAACTCCAGCACCTCGAGTTCCCCATAGGTATCGATCTTCTCATGCATCTTCATCGGGGCAAGCACACCTGCCGTGGTAATGAAACTTTTTTTGCAGAACTCCGGTACCGTCTTGAGAGGATAGGCTTCACTCCAGAATGTCCTGCCGTCAAAGGGCACTTCCCGGCACCTGAGATCAGAGTCTCTGCCGACCCTGATCGTTGCCAGCGTGCCATCCTTGGCCTGATAGCTTACCTCTATGCTGTGTGCATGTAGCATCTTTGGAGTCTCCTCCGCACCACCCAGGGCAAGCAGGGAGATAAATAAAATAAACACGCGCCACATCCTCTTCTCCTTTTATACTTTCACTCAACCAGACCCGCAGCGGCGTCAGTGCTGCAGCCAGATTTCTCAGGCACTATCATCAACCAGCAGTGGCTCTTCCAGATAGACACCCAGCTCTTTTGCCTCCTCCAGGATCAGTTCACTGACTTTCATCTTGCTCTCGATCACGACATCCGCAAGTTTCGATTTGATATGAAGCTCAAGGGGGCGTTTGCCCGGATATTTTTCAGCCAGACACATCAACTCTTCTGCGATTTTTGGGTCCGGCATCAGGTTGAGCGCCAGGATAAGCGGCGGTTGTTCCGGCTCCTCCACATGTTTTTCCTCTTTTTTGACTTTGATTTTCTCTTTTTTGGCATCTTTCAGAGATTCGATTTTCACTATATTCATACGGGTAAATTCACCATCTTTGGTGATCTTTACCTTGAAAGCGATCGGCTTGGTCAGATCAAAATCCTCTTCAAGTTCTTTCAGCCTCTTTTCAAAAAGCATCAACTCGATATTCCCATGCAGGTCCATCACATTGGCAATGCCGAACTTGTTACCTTTTTTACTGATCTTTTCCGTGATTCCTTCGATTTTTCCGATCAGAAGTGCTTCCGAACCGTCGGCAAGATCTTCTATCTCAGAACTGAGTGTATAGCTGATGCCGTCCAGTGTTTCACGGAACTTGTCCAGGGGATGTCCGGATACGTAAAATCCAAGGGAAGCTTTCTCCATCTCCAGTATCTCCAGGGGATCAAACTCCGACATGTGCGAAAGCGTCAATGTCACCGCCGTCATCTCTTCCCCGGCACCAAAAAGCGAATTTTCTGCCATTTTCTTCGCATCAGCGGCTTTCTTCGCCGCTTCTATCATCTCTTCTATCTGAGAAAGCATCGCATGGCGCGAATAACCGAAACAGTCCAACGCCCCCGCCTTGATTAGGGACTCGATCACTTTTTTGTTGACTTTGGTGGAGTCGATACGGGAGACAAAATCGCTCAGATCCCTGAATTCGCCCTTTTTACGGGCTTCAAGGATCGATTTGATCGCAATATCCCCTGCCCCTTTGATCGCACCCATGCCGAACATGACGGTTTCTCTTCCTTCGACACTCTGGGCTTCGAAAACCAATCCCGAACGGTTGACATCCGGCGGCAAGAGATCGATCCCCATACGTTTGAGCTCATCCACATACTTCACGACCTTGTCGGTGTTGTTCTTCTCCAGTGTCAGGATCGCTGCCATGAACTCCGTAGGATAGTAACGCTTCAGGAATGAAGTATAGAACGTGATCAAGGCATAGGCTGCAGAGTGGGACTTGTTAAATCCATACCCGGCAAACTTCACGATCAGATCGAAGAGCTCTTCAGCCTTGGCACGGTCAAAACCTTTTTCCGATGCCCCTTCTGCAAACTGCTCTTTGAGCTTATCCATCTCCTCTTTGATCTTTTTTCCCATCGCACGACGGACAAGGTCTGCACCACCAAGACTGAATCCACCGATCGTCTGTACGATCTGCATAACCTGTTCCTGATAGACAATGACACCGTAGGTCGGTTTGAGGATCGGTTCAAGCTCAGGGAACATATAGGTGATCTCTGCACGTCCGTGTTTACGTTCTACAAAATCATCAAGCATCCCGGACTCCATCGGTCCCGGACGATAGAGCGCAAGCATCGCAATGACATCTTCAAAACCCGATGGCTTGAGTTTTTTGGCAAGATCCTGCATTCCGGCAGATTCGATCTGGAAAAGTCCCAGTGTCTCGCCTGTCGAGATATACTCATAGACACCTTTGTCATTGATATCCTCTTTGACAAAGTCTATACGCTTTCCATGCCTTTTTTCAACCAGTTTGTTGGCCTCTTCAACGACTGTGAGTGTCTTAAGACCGAGGAAGTCGAACTTGATCAGGTCCACATCTTCTACATATTTGCCGCTGTACTGTGTAGCAAGTGTATTGAGCCCGGAAGGCTTGAAGAGCGGTGTCTTTTTCCAGAGCGGCTCATTCGAGATAACGACACCGGCGGCATGGGTTCCGGCATTGCGGTTCAGTCCTTCAAGCGCCAGTGCATACTCCCAGGTACGCGCAGCCAGAGGGTCACTCTCCAGAAGCTCCTTGATCTTGGGCTCTTTTTCATACGAACTTCTCAGGTCTATCCCGAGTTCATCGGGGATCAGCTTCGCCATCGCATCGGCTTTGGCATAAGGCATATCCAGTACCCGCGCGACATCACGGATCACCCCTTTGGCAAGCAGTTTACCAAAAGTAATGATCTGGGCAACGTTCACACGCCCGTATTTTTCGATCACATAGTCAAGTATCTCCTGACGTCGTGCCTGGCAGAAGTCCATATCGATATCCGGCATCGATACACGTTCCGGGTTGAGGAACCTCTCGAAGAGCAGTCCGTAAGGCATTGGATCGATATCGGTGATGCGCAAAGCATAGGCTACCAGTGACCCCGCAGCAGACCCACGTCCCGGTCCTACAGGGATACCCATCTTCTTCGCAGCATCCACGAATTCCCATACGATCAGCATATATCCCGGGAACTTCATATTGGAAATGATCTCTATTTCGGTCTCCAGTCTCTCCCGATACTCCCGATGCTTGGAGGGGTCAACGATCTTAAGACGCTCTTCCAGTCCCCGTCTGGACTCTTCGATAAAGAGTGCCGTATCGTTTGCCAAAGAGTACTCTTCATCGGGTTCAGGCAGTTCCAGACCGATCAGCGCCGCTTTCTCCCTTGCAAACTTGAAGTTCGGCGGTGTCGGGTTCCCCAGCTTGATCTCAAGATTGCACTTTTCTGCGATCTCCTGTGTATTTTCCAGTGCTTCAGGGATATCGGCAAAAAGCCTCGCCATCTCCTGGGGAGACTTGACGTAGAACTCATGAACCGAGTGACGCATACGGTTGGGGTCATCATAGAGTTTGTTCATTGCAATACACATGAAGGCTTCGTGTGCATCTGCATCTTGTGGATTGGTATAGTGGGTATCGTTCGTAGCGACGATCTTAATCCCCGTCTCTTGTGAGAGCTGAATGATCTGTTTGTCGATATTGTACTGGTCACCGATACCATGCCTCATGATCTCCAGGTAGAAATCATCCCCAAAGACCTCTTTATACTTCAGTGCGACACGTTTCGCCTCTTCATACCCTTTAGCCCCGAACTTTACGTTACGATCGGAGAGGTTCAGGTGCCAGTTCACCTCACCCTGAAGGCAGGCAGAGCTACAGACCAGTCCCTCGGCATGCTCTTTGAGCAGATCCCAGTTGATACGGGGGTAGTAGTAGAATCCGTTCAGATACGCCTGGGAGCTGAGATACATCAGGTTCTTGTATCCCACTTCATTTTTGGCATAGAGACAGAGGTGAAAACGCTGGCGTATACTCTTGTCATCGATATCCGGCTGATTATGGACATAGGCCTCCATCCCGATGATCGGCTTGATCCCCTCTTTTCTCATCGTATTATAGAAGTCGATCGTACCGAACATATTCCCGTGATCGGTCATCGCGACCGAATTCATACCCAGCTCTTTCACCTTCTTGGCCAACGCTTTGATCTTGTTGGCCCCATCAAGCAGCGAATACTCGGTATGGAGGTGTAAATGGGTATATTTTGGCTTGTTTTTCGGTTCTTCTGACATCATCTACCTTTCTGTTTCTTAGTGCGTATTTTAGGTAAATCTCCTTTAAATCACGCACTCACTCTAACAATAATCGAGCAACATCCCTTCTTTTACTTTCTGCATCGACTGCACACCCACCAGTCTCTCAAGGATCGCAAGTCCGAAACAGACAGCGGTTCCCGGCCCCTGTGAAGTCATCACGTTGTCGTCAACAACCACTTTGCTATCTTCTCTGTATCCCGGATGGTCGATCTCCTCTTTGGCTCCAGGATAACAGGTATAGTCATTTCCCAAAACACCCGCTTTTTTCAGTACATAGGGGGCAGCACACATCGCACCTACAATCTTGTTTGCTTTAAATTCCTGGAGCAGAGAGATCACTTTTTCATTCTCCGCCAACCCGTAGGTACCGCCCCATCCTCCGGGTAGCACCATCATATCAAACTCATCCGCTTTGATATTGTTGATCGAGTTATCCGCTTCAATAGTAATGCCGTTCGCACCCAGAACAAGCGGTGAGTCACCGACATATGCGATACGTACATCAACCCCTCCGCGACGCATCACATCGATCAGGGCAACCGCCTCAAGCTCCTCAAATCCTTCTGCCAGGGGTAATACTACTCTTGCCATCTGTTCTCCTTTATCTGTATAACTCTATTGATTATAACGATATAAGATCAATAAATGCTAAATGGCAGAGAGGAGAAAGAAAAATTTTAATATGTTGTGAAGTTTTTGCAGAGAGGGAAAAAGGAGTGAAGACCGGGAAATCCCGGTCAAAAATCATTTTGCTTTTTCGAGGTATTTACCTTCTACTGTATCTACCTTGATCATCTCACCCTCAAGGATATGGAACGGGACCTGTACCACCGCACCACTCTCCAGTGTCGCAGGCTTTTTACCACCCTGCGAGTCACCTTTGAAGTTCGGCGGAGTCTCTACGATTTTGAGGACTACTGTCTGAGGAATCTCCACAGAGATCGCTTTCCCGTTGTGGAAAAGTATTTCTGCTTCCATACCGTCGATCATAAAATCAAAGGTGTCTTTGCCTACCTGCTCATGCGTCAGACCGATCTGTTCAAAGGTCTCCGTATCCATAAACTGAAGGAACTCACCGTCATCGTAGAGGTACTGCATTGTCTTCTGCTGAAGTTCAGGAACTTCGAACTTGTCTCCTGCATGTATTGTTTTTTCAATCACCTTGCCAGTTTGAAGGTTTTTGATCTTCACTCTTACAAACGCTGCACCCTTACCCGGCTTTACATGTTGAAACTCGATTACTCTGTAAGGGTTGCCATCAACCTCAAGTCTTATACCCTTTTTAATATCACCCATACCGATTGTAGCCATACTAGCTCCTCAAAATAAAATAATTAAGCAAATTATACCCAATCGTTGGTTAATAAATAAGGTAGTGAGAAGGGTTCCCACAGAGGTGTGGGAAGAAGGTTGATTTGGCAGCGTTATTTTGTAATCGAGATATTTTGATGCTCGATATCACACGTGCCGTTCTCAAAATCCATCGCCTTGGCATTGTCCATAAGGATCGGGACAAAGAGAAGCGAGACAAATACCGCAGCGACCGTACCGGAGATCAGTGCCACTCCCAGCCCGCCAAAAACAGGGTCGCTGGCAAGCAGTGCCGACCCGAGGATGATCGCCACTGCCGTCAGTGCGATAGGCTTCGCCCTCGTTGCCGTGGCGACTGCGATCGCTCTGCGCTTCGGCATCCCCTGGCACTCCATCAGTGACTTGGCAAAATCGATCAGCAGGAGCGAGTTTCTTGAGCTGATCCCCATCAGTGCGATAAAGCCGATCAGCGAGGTTGCCGTGAGGAAGAAGGTCTCACTGGTAAACCAGTTCGCCACCCAGTGCCCTACGATCACCCCGATGAGGGAGAGGAAAGAACCAAGCAGGATGATACCGCTGAGTACAAAACTCTTGTAGTAAACAACCAGCAACAGGAAGATCAAGACCAATGCAGCGATAAATGCGCCCCCAAGATCCCTGAAGGTATCCAGCGTCACCTTCATCTCCCCGTCCCAGCGGAGCAGGAACTTCTCTCCCGTTTCCCTGTCTGTCAGATGCAGATCGAACATATAGGTACTGATACCCGGCTCTTTTTCAACGATATACTCCTTCTCAAAGTACTCCATCATCTGCCCTCTCGCATCAAGCAGCGGATAGACCTGGGAAACCATATCTGTCTCTGCCAAAACATTGATCATACGGCTCAGGTTCTTATGCATGATCATCGGATTGGATTTCACTTTTTTGATCTGCACCACTTCACTCAAAGGCACCATCATGCCCTGCATGTTCATCAGGTTCAGTGAAGAGAGTTTGCTTCTGAGCGCATTTTCACCTTTCGAAAAGAGCTTCTTGCTCTCTTTTTCCAGTACCAGGAAGATAGGTATCTGATCGGAAACATTCTTCGAGTTTTTATGCGCGACCACCATCCCTTCAAATGCAAGGTAGAGAATATTGTTGACCTGCTCTACGCTCAGTCCGGAACGCGCGATCTTCTCTTTATCGGGAATCAGCTCATATTTGTCAAAAATCTCATCCGCCATCACATCCACATCCACCAGTCCCTCGGTCTGCTCCAGGATCGCAGAGGTTTCCAATGCCAGCTTTCTGATCTTCTCAAGGTTGTCTCCATGCACTTCTACAACCACCGAAGCCATCGTCGGGGGGCCTGCCGGCTGCTCGATAAACTTGATATTGGTCTCTTCGACCAATGGAAGACAGGCATCTTTGATGACAGGACGCAGACGCTGCACCATCAGGAACGAAGGTTCCTCACGGTGATGCTTATCGGTAAGATTGACCGAAATCTCAGCAACGTTTTCCGTCTGTTTCATACTCGTACCCTTGACAAGTCCTGCATAATCCAGGGGGATCCCCTGGCCCAGAAAGAGCTCTATATGCATGATCTCTTCCTCTTTTTTCAGGAAATCGATCACACAGGAGCTGACCTTTTTTGTCTCTTCGATCGAAGAACCTGTAGGTGTATCGATATAGATCGAGAAGGTATTGTCACTTTTGCCGGGAAGCATCTTCGCCAGTACCATTTTTGTAGGAAACATCAATAGCGAACCAAAAAATGCCACAGCGGTCAGGATCACAACAAGTTTCTTCTTTTTCTTCTCATCGAGGATGCCATAGATGAAATTTTCCAGTTTTTTCATGAGTGCGCCTCCTCTTTATGATGGTGTTTATGGGTTGGTTTTTTCAACAGCTTCAAACTCAGGTACGGGGTAAAGACATATGCCACAAAAAGCGATGTGATCAGTGCAACCGGGACATTGTAAGGGATCGGCTGCATAAACGATCCCATCATCCCCCCGACAAATGCCATCGGTACCATCGTCATAATGATCGCCAGTGTCGCCACATTGGTGGGTGCGCCGATCTCATCGGTCGCTTCAATAAGCAGCTCATCCATCTCCTTGCTCTCTACATCATGTGCATGCAGATGTCTGTGAATGTTCTCGATCACAATGATCGCCGCATCCACCAAAAGCCCCAGCGAAAGCAGGAAGGCAAAAAGCGTGATCCGGTTGATCGTTTGTCCCGACAGATAGGCAACAAAGAGTGTGATCGCCAGGATCGCCGGCACGGTAAAGGTAACGATGATCGATTCTTTCCATCCCAGTGCGAAGACCAGCATCACGGCAATGATGACAATCGTGATGATCAGGTGGTGCATCAACTCATTGACGGCCTCATTGGCTCTTGTCCCGTAGTTTCTTGTCACCAAGTAGCCGACACCCGCTTCTTCAAATCTCGCTTCATAGGATTTCAGTACATCCATCACATCATCCGCAACAAATACGGCGTTGGTTCCTGCAAGTTTGGCCACAGTAAGTGTTACCTGCTTGCTTGCTTCGCCGAGCTTTTCCTCTTTGGCATTCTTATAGAGTATCTCTGCGGTTTGGAAATTCTGGATATCGATCCCTTCTGTCACCTTTGCAACATCTTGGAGGTAGATCGGTGATCCCATATACTGAGCAACGATGACATTGCCCACATCTTCTACGTTCTCTATCGCATTTTTTACCCCAAAAACCACGAGCCTGTTTTGCTGTGTTCTCCCCTTGACTTCAGGCACATTGACTGCCACTGACTGTACGGCTTTCATGATCTGTCCAAGCGACAGGTGGTATGCTGAGAGTTTGCCCATATCGACTTCGATATTGTACTGTGCTTTACGCGCGCCTTTGAGCGTGGTCTTTGCGACATTATTGACCGAATTGAGCTTTTGCTGTACTTCTCTGACCATCGTGAAAAGTTCCACTTCGGAGATATCACTCTCCCCTTTGGGATAAAAGGCGATACTTACAATAGGAATATCGATATCGATATCAAACGGTTTGACGATCGGCTGCATCGTTCCTTTTGGCATCTGATCCATGTTCTGCATCACCTTGTCATAGAGCTTGAGGTTCGAATCCTCCCTGTCCTCCCCGATATAGTACATCACGTTCACCACACCGACATTGTCCATTGCCATCCCGTGAATATGCTCTATACCGCTTACCTCTCTCAGCTTGCGCTCCAAAGGGTTGATGATCACATTTTCGATCTCCGTGGGAGAAGCACCCGGCATCGGCACGATCACCGCACCGCCGGAGATCGCGATCTGGGGATCCTCTTCACGCGGCATGATACTCAGGGCCAGATACCCCATCAAGATCAAAAAAGCACCCAACACCGCTGTCAAAGGATTTGTCAGAAACCCCTTGGCAAACTTCCCTGCAACATCGGTTACTTGATATTCTTTCTTATTGGTGGTTTGCATCACAGTCACACTTTATGATAATTTTTGTATACATACCGGGATAAACGGAAGCATCCTCTTTATCAAACTCCATCTTGATCTTGAACTTATGTGTCATCGGGTTTGAACTGGGGATGATCGAAGTGATCCTTCCCTGTGATGTAAATGCGATAGAGGGAATCGTCAAATCGACCTCTTTCCCCACCTTGATATGTACCAACTGGGTCTCCGCGATCTCCGCGATCACTTTCAGACGGCTGAGATCAGTCAAAACAACCGCCGGCATCCCCGGAATCGCCATCTCGCCTTCGTTCAGCTTCTTGTCAACGATGACACCGTCATTTGGTGCAGTGATCTTAAGGTATTTATACTGGTTAAGCACCTCTTCTTTTTTCGCTTCTGCCTGCTTCACCTGCTGCTCTGCAATCTCAACCATATCTTTGAGATTTGCTGCTGCAAGCTCCAGTGTTTCCAGTTCGTACTTGGAGACCATTTTTTTCTCAAAAAGCCTCTGATGTCGCGCAAGGTTGGTCAGGACATTGTTGTATTGGCTTTTGTTCATTTGAAGCGCGAGTCTTGCCTGTGATATCGCCAGGTCAACCTGACTTTCTGCCGCTTCGATCTCTTTGGAATCTATCTCATAAAGAAGCTGCCCTTTTTTGACGATCTCTCCTTCACTGACTGCCATATTTTTTACGTATCCCATATAACGGCTGGTGATCATTTTCTGGTTATCCGAAATGACCGATCCGCTCAGCTCGATATCTACTGCATACGCACCCATCGTAAAGCACAACAGTGTGATCAATGTGACTAGTTTCTTCATATCTTCTCCTTGCTTCTTAATGATTGTTCAATAAACTGTTGAGTTGAAATATTTTGGTATTACGCTCATTTTTGGCAGTCAAAAGTTTCAACAGCATCTCAAGCTCTTTGGACTGCTTGATCAGGACATCCGAGATAGAGACCATCCCCTCCTCATAACGCCCCTGGTAGTTTTCATAGACTTTTCTTGCAAACTGCAACTGCTTTTGATAGCTTTTCACATCCGCATCTTTGCTTCTGATCTCTGTTTCAAGCTTTTTTGCCTGCAGGCTGATGCCGCTCTTTGCCAAAGCTACCTGACTTTGTACCTTCAGCCGGTTCACTTTCGCTTTTTCAAGGTTGGCATAATCTGTCCCGCCTGAGAAAAGGTTCCACTGCACCTGGACGCCGACGGTATAGGAGTCTTTCTGTTCAAACTCGTTCAGGAATTTGTCGTCCGCACTGCCATACTCTGCAAATGCGCCCGCAGTCGGCAGAAAGTTTGCCTCTTCGACCCCCACTGCCATCTCTGCGATCTTTTCGCCCAGAAGTGCCTTTTGGATATCGATGTTTTTTGCTTCCAGACGCTTTTGATCCACCACAGGGGCAGCTGCCATATCACTGATCTTTTCAATCGATGAAACCTCGGTATTCAGCAGAAAAGAGAGGAACTGGTACGCCAGCTCTCTGTTCAGCTTCGCCTGGTTGTACATGCTCAGTGCCTCTGCTTTGCGCGCCTGTACTTCCAGGAGATCGATATTTTTTGCATATCCTTCGGTTTTCATCGTAGATACGATCTTCTCAAGATGATTGATATTTTGAAGAATCTTTGAGAGATTGCTGATATAGTTTTCAACCAGCGAGATATCGTAGAAGGCTTTTTTTGTCTGGAAGATCTTTTCATTGTGCAGCTGCTTTGTATCATAAAGACTCATCTGGTGCATCGACTCTGTGATACGCCCATACTCGGTCAGTTTGCCCCCGGTATAGAGCGGCAGCATATAGGAGAACTTTGTCTGAAAGTGGTTTCTGGCTTCGGGGTAATTCAAATTATAAGGTTGAACACTCAGTACATTCGGATTGCTAGGATCAAATTCACCAGCTCCAAAATCACCGAAGGTGGCTTCACGGCTCGCCAGTTTGAACCCGAAGACGTTCCCCGCATCATTGGAGTGCATCCCCGAAACCGTCGCGTCCAGTTTACCAAAGTGGTATCCTTTGGCTGCCTTTGCTTCATACTTTTTCATCTCTGCTTCAAAGCGTGAAACTTTCAGCTCAAGATTCTTCTCTTTTAAGAGCTCCATTGCTTTTTGCAGCTGAAGATTCTCCAGACCGGCAAAAAGCGGCAGTGCAAAAAGAAAGATCAGATACTTTTTCATCATAAATACCCCCAGTAAATATAACATTATAACCTAACAAACGGAGAGTAAGCTAAGATTTATTTATAATAAGGGGGGATTATATCATATATTACTTATCGTTCTATTAATTGAGAAGGAATGGATGCAGACAGCCCGAAGGCTGTTACATTATAGAGAGGCGTGGCTTACGCTGATACATGCTTCGAGCGATGAAAGTTCATCAAGAATCGCTTTTGTGACCTGTCCATCGACTTTTACAACGGCTAGTGCCTGCTGCTTTTTGTCACGTCCGAGCCTGAAGTCTGAGATGTTCAGATTATGGCTTGCCATAATTCTGCCTACATCACCGATGACACCCGGAGTGTCAGTATTTCTGAAGAATACCATTGTCCCTTTCGGTTCAACATCCAGGATATACTCATCGATCTCAACGATACGCTGCTCCGTACCGTCAAAGACCGTACCGCCGATCGTGATCGTACCTTGCTGTGTAGTCAGCTTGACTTCAACTTTGTTGGTAAATCCGCTTGTGTTCGGTTTGGTATCTTTGATGATCTCAATACCACGTTCATTTGCAACAAACTCAGCATTGACATAGTTTACCTGATCAGAAAGAGACTCTGTCAATACACCAACCGTGGCAAACGTACCCAGCGACTCGACATATTCTGCGATCTCACCTTTTGCCGTTACCTTGATCGACTTGATCGCCGACTTTGTCACCTGAGCAGAGATATGTCCGATCTTCTGGATTAGTTCAAGGTAAGGACGTACATAGTCAGGAAGTTCATTCTCTTTGATAGGCAGATTCAGTGCATTTGGATAAGCGATACCTTTTGCCGCAGCGATTGCATTTTCCGCTGCCTGGACCGCGATATTTCTTTGTGACTCTTTGGTATTTGCACCAAGGTGCGGTGTTACCGTTACATTGTCAAGATCAAGCAACGGATGGTCTGTTGCCGGCTCTTTGTTGAATACATCGATCCCTGCCATCGCGATCTTGCCTGACTTCAATCCCTCAAGCAGCGCTTCCTCGTCGTAGAGCCCACCTCTCGCACAGTTGATCAGGATCACGCCATCTTTCATTTTGGCGATCTCTTCACTGCCGATCATACCGATTGTCTCTTCAGTCTTTGGTGTATGGATCGTAATGATATCACACGCCAGAATATCATCGAAGTTTTTCGTATATTTGATATCAAGATCTGTTGCTTTGGAGGAGTCGATATAGGGGTCATAAGTGATGACATCCATTTCGAATGCTTTTGCTCTCTTACCTACACGTGATCCGATATTACCAAAACCGATAATTCCAAGCTTTTTATCTTTAAGCTCTGTACCATACCAGTCCTGTCTTCTCCAGATACGGTCCTGCTTAAGGTTATTATGTGCATAAGGGAAAGTTCTAACACATGAAAGCATGTGTGTCATCGTAAGTTCCACTGCAGCAATCGTATTGGCAGTAGGTACGTTCATCACAACGATTCCCTGTTTGCTACATCCAGGAATATCAACATTATCTACACCAACACCTGCGCGTACTACAGCTGTTACTTTTTTTGCATTTGCCAAAAAGGCATCATCAACATCAGTAGATGAACGGGTAATTGCAACATCAGCCAGAGGAATAATCTCTGAGAGTAGTTTATCTTTTGGTTCATCAGCAGCGTTGATCAGCTCAATATCATTATCATTTGCAAGAATATCTAAACCACTTTGATGAATGTGGTCACAAACAACAATAGTCTTCTTTGACATGTAATAACCTTTATTTCAATTTATTAAGAACACATAATTTAGTATGATTAGAAAAATGAGGTAAAAATTACCTCATTTTCTTTCATCGAAGTATAGGGTTTGAAGCTTTAATTTTTCTAAAAAAAATGATTATTTTTTAAATGCATCACCAAATGCATCACCTAATGTCATGCTGTCATCTTGCTCAAGATTGAGTTTTTCCATCGCTTCTCTCTCTTCTTGACGCTCAAGTCTTCTTACAGAGACTCTGATACGGTCGTTATCCGCATCGATAAAGCTGATCACACCCTTGATCTCTTGTCCCTTTTCGATCTCTTCGAATTTAAGCGGGTGAAGATCCTCTGTTCTGATCAGTGCATCTACATTGTCTCCCAGAGAGATGAAGATACCAAAGTCTTTTTTGTCTTTTACTGTACCAGTTACGATAGAACCGTTTCTATGGTTCTGAGCAAATGCTTTTACCGGTGAATCTTCCAAAGCCTTCTTGGAGAGAGATACTTTCTCCGCATCTTTATCGATTTTGATAATCTTCACTTCAATCTCATCACCTACTTTAAGCTCTGATTTTGCAGTTTTGTTTTTATCCCAAGATACTTCCTGGTTGTGAAGAAGCCCTTCAACAGGACCTACGATCACAAAAGCACCGAAATCAGTGATCGATGATACCGTACCTTTTACAACATCACCTACTTTATACTCTGTAGTAAATGCATCCATCGGTTTCGCAAGAAGGTTTTTAAGGCTTACTCTAAGTCTTCTTCCCTCTTTATCTACCTCGATCACCTCTACATTGATCTCCTGACCATTCTCCAGGTAATCTTTTGGATGTTTCACATTCTTGTCCCAAGAGATCTCAGAGACGTGAAGGAATGCTTCAAGGTCCTCTCCAAGGTCTACGAATACACCATATGGCTCGATATTTGATACGGTAGCAGTAACGGTATCACCAACACCGATGATAGAGTCGATATCCGCCCATGGATCCGGATTTGCATCTTTGATAGAGAGTGAAAGATGTCTCTTCTTTTTATCATAGTCAAGGGCAACAACATTTACTTCATCGCCTTCTTTGAAGTATTTTGCAGGGTTTACCGGACCTTTGTGAGAGATTTGTGAGTAGTGAACAAGACCATCCATTCCACCTACATCTACAAACATACCGTACGATGTGATCTTTTTCACTGTACCGACTACAGGCTCTTTGCTCTCCAGAAGTGTGTTAACGATCTCATCCGTTTTTGCTTTTTCTCTTTCAATAAGTTCTTTTCTTGATACAACAACAGAACCTTTGTCCTTATCAACTTTTACGATCATTGCTTTGACTTTTTTGCCGAGAGCATCTGTTTTTGATGAAAGATAAGAGAGTGTGCGTGGCATAAAGAACTCAAGGCCGTCTACCTCTACGACATATCCGCCTTTGTTCTTCTTGGTCACTGTACCTTCGATGATATACTCTTGTTCAGGATCATACTCAGCAATAAACTCATTGATCGCTGCTCTGCTTTGCGCCGCTTTGTAAGATACCTTGCCTCTGCCAAGCGTAACTACTTCGATCTCATCATTGACATTGAAAAGAATCTTCCCGTCTTTATCTGTAATCTCATCCAGGCTGAGATTTGCATCTCTGCCGCCACCGATATCGACAACTGCCAGGTTGTCTTTTTCGTCAATCTTTACAATCGTACCTTTTACCAAATCGCTTTTTGATTCTGCTTTCTTGAACGATTCCTCTAGCATCGCCTCAAAATCTACGTCTTCTACTTCGATATCTTCGAACTTCATACCTATCCTTATGTGTACACTAATTTTGTGTTATTATACCTACTTTTTCAAAAATAACGCTTACTGACAAAGAGGGGTTTAAGATACGGAAATGCCGGAGATATCTAGAAAAAGAGTGATCTGGCCAGGAATATTTTAAGAAATGATATGCTAGGTTTAAGCATTGTGCTGTGACTCAAGAGGAGATACTCTCAAGCACATCAAAATAGGTAGGGAAAGTCTTAGCTGTACATTCAGGCTCATTGATCGTCACAGAGACCGGATCGAGCGCCAATAGTGAAAAACACATTGCCATCCTGTGGTCATCATAGGTATCGATCGCAGCATGTTTCAGCTCTACCGGGGGTGTTACCTTCAGGTAGTCCTCCCCCTCTTCCACTTCTGCACCTACTTTACGAAGCTCTGTTGCCATCGCAGAGAGTCTGTCGGTCTCTTTGACACGCCAGTTATAGATATTGCGCAGTGTTGTTGTCCCCTTGGCAAAGAGTGCCGTCGTTGCGATCGTCATCGCTGCATCAGGAATGTGGTTGAAATCCATATCAATACCATGAAGTTCTCCCCTGCTGACAGCGATATAGGTATCACCCCATTCCACTTTCGCGCCCATCTTCTCTAACACATCCGCGAAATGGATATCCCCCTGGATACTCTTTTTACCGATACCTGTTACTTTCACTCTGCCGCCTTTGATCGCAGCTGCAGCAAGAAAGTAGGAGGCCGAAGAGGCATCACCTTCTACCATAAAACTCTCTACCGCAGTATAGTTCTGCCCGCCTTTGACATAGAAGGTTTGATACTCATTATTCTCTACAGTGACGCCAAAATCTTTCATAATATCCAAGGTAATATCAATGTAAGGTTTTGAAACCAGTTCACCTTTGATCCTGATCGTTGTATCATTCTCTATCAAGGGTGCAGCCATCAACAAAGCGGTGAGAAACTGGCTGGAGATCGCACCGTCTATCTCCACCTCTCCGCCATGCAGACCGTCAGCCTCGATCAAAAGCGGGGGATACCCCTCGTTTTTTTCATAGATGATCTTCGCTCCTGCCTCTCTCAATGCATCGACAAGGTGACCGATCGGGCGCTCTTCCATGCGGGGTTCACCGGTGAGACGGTATCTCCCTTCCCCAAGGCACAGTGCCGCGCAAAGCGGCCTCATTGCCGTACCGGCATTGCCCAGGAAAAGCTCTTTCATTTCACTGTGCACAAAAGCTCCCCCGTTCCCTTCAATAACACATTCGGTTTTATCTGCTGAGAGCTGATAGTTGACACCCAATATCTTCAGGGCATTGAGCATGTGCCTGGTATCATCGCTCTCCAGAAGGTTGGTGATCTTTGAAGTACCTTTTGCCAGAGCAGCAAGCAGAAGCGCCCTGTTTGAAAGGCTTTTTGAACCCGGAAGGTTTACCTCTCCATCGATTTTTGAGATAGGTTTTAATGTAATCGAGTTCATCACTATCCCTGTTTTTTCATACTTTCGATCTTATCGATCACGTTCTGAACGATCCAGTCAGGTGTTGAAGCACCGGCCGAGATACCGCAGAGTTCTTTCCCCTCGAACCAGGATGGGTCAAGCTCCTGATCATTCTCGATCAGATAGCTCTCTTCGCAGTCACGTTTGCAGATACTGTACAGCTGCTTGGTATTGGAAGAGTGTTTGCCGCCGATGACGATCATCACATCCGCACGCTTTGCAAGCGCAGCTGCTGCATCCTGGTTTTCAAAGGTCGCATTGCAGATTGTGTTGAACACACGTACTTCCTTGCGTGTCAGGATCAACGCATTCACGATCTTGAGAAAATCTTCGGGCTTTCTGGTGGTCTGCGAGACCAGCGCTACTTTGCTGCTAAGCGGCAATGTTTCCAACTCTTCTGCCTCCAGTACGATAAAGGCATCTTCAGGATTGACGGCATAGCTTACCACCCCTTTGATCTCAGGATGGTTTTTGTCTCCAAAGATGACAATGGAGTATCCCTCCTCGCTCATCTTCTCTACGATCTGCTGAGGCGTGGTCACATAGGGACAGGTCGCGTCGATCACCTTGTTCTTCTGTGTCTTTAACACTTCAAGTTCGTGTTTGGGGATGCCATGTGTACGGATCACCACGGAATCATCCGCATCGATATCCTCAAGCGTTTCCGCCAAACCGATATTGAATCCCTCTTTGAGTCGATTGATCTCATCCTTGTTGTGGATCAGGGGACCATAGGTTTTGCTTCCCTTATGCTCTTCTGCGATACGAATCGCCCGTTTTACACCAAAACAAAAACCATAAGAGGAAGCCAGCTCAATTTTCATCATCTACCTACCTGATCTGTGCATTAAACGCTTCTGCCAGCGCACTCATCACACTCTCCATTACTTTCTCAATATCACCCTCTTTAAGGGTATCTTCCATCGATTGGATAAAGAAACGGATCGTCAAACTTTTCTTCTCGCCCAGTTTTTCGTCCTCATAGATATCTACCGGATAGACATCTTTCAGCATCGGAAGATCAAGACCCCTGATCACCTTTGCAACTTCATAGTACGAGATTGTTTTATCTATCACTACGGAGAGGTCTTTATAGACACCCTGGAATCTGGAGATCCCCTCAGCATTGATATGCTTTGGTAGCAGTGGGTCAAGTTCAAGTTCAGCAATGAATGTCACCGGGATGTCATAATGCTCCTGTACTGTCGGATGAAGTTTCGATAGATACCCGCACACTTTGCCATCCACCAGAATATCCGCAGACTGGTAGGGGTGGAGCAGTCCATTACTTCTGCTGCACGGCACCAGTTCGAACTTACCGATAATCGCACTGATCTTATCGACGAATGCAGCAAAATCGATCGACTTTGGTTTGCCTGCATTTTGCACACTTTCGCTCTCAGAATGTCCCGAAACAACAAAAGAGAGTACCTCTTTTTCCTGTCTCTGGGGATCAAATACCGTACCTATCTCAAAGAGAGGGATAGACTTTTTGGAGTAGCTTACATTCCGCTTCACTGCCTGCAGGAGGTTGGTCAGAATCGTGGTCCTGAGCGTATTCAGCTCCTCTGCGATCGGGTTGGAAAGCTCCAGTTTCTCCTCTACTGTAGGAAAACCGTACTTTTCCAGTACCGATTTTTGCGTAAAGACATAGCTTACATTCTCGTAGAAGCCACATCCTACAGCACGGTTTTTGAAGGCTTTTTTCACTCTGTACCTATCCGACGTGGTATTGAGGCGATTTGCTTCTGTAAATACCAGAGGTTTTGCTTCGATATGGTTGATCCCGATGATCCTTACGATCTCTTCGGCCACATCCTGTACATTTTTGATATCATGTCTGAAGCATGGAATGGTTGCAGAGACCACGGTCTCATCTACCGAGTTGATCACAAACTCCAGGCGCTGCAAAATCGAAACGATCTTGCTCTTATCGATCTCCATACCGATAATCGATGAGATCTCTTTCGTATCCACTGCAATCGCCTCTTTCTCCCTGCTTGCCTCAACCCGAAGCGCACCCTCATAACAGGAGAACTCAAAATAGGTATCAAGCAGCATCGAAAGATAACTAAGCCCGAAAGCCAGATCGGGGTTGCTCCCTCTTGAGGTATAGTAGTAGAGATCATCCGTAGCATAAGAGGTTTCAGCACTCCAGACCGCTTCCACCATTACATCAGGATGGATATAGCTGGCTTCGATCAGTATCTGCTCGCTCGTATCGGTCGCCTTTGCCGTATCATCCTGGTTGACCCCCACGGTTGAGAGTACCTTGCCGTTCCCTACAACTTCCACGATCCCCTTCTCCGAAGAACGGACGAATACCGTGACCTTGTCATCTTTGCGGAACAGGCTGCTTTGATAGGTTCTCAGTGCGATACCCGTCGTATGCATCGCATACTTCAGCATCGCATCAAGTTTTCCCTCTGTACTTTCATCAATCATTGCAAGCCTGAGATCGATAAGGAAACTGCTGTGCAGATGTTCAAGATTTGCCAGTTTATAGTAGAGGTCGGCATCGATCTCCCCTTCCTGGTGGATCTCCGCTTCCCTTGCGATACCGAGCTTCATCTTCTCTTCTTGCCTGTACTCAAATACTTTCAACTCCCTGTCCAGTGCCACGCTCAGATCTCTGGCTACACCATAGATACTCAGGCAGTCACCCCTGTTTGCTGTCAGTTCAAGCTCAAAGATCGTATCCGCCACGGTGGAGTACTCTCCGAACTCCTTACCGACTTCCAGTATGCCGATACTCTCGTCAAGGATCATAATCCCGTCACCCATGGCAGGCAGTCCTAGCTCAGTGGAGGAGCAGACCATTCCTTCACTCTCCACACCGCGCAGTTTGGCATGTTTGATCACAAAGTCACCCGGCAGGACAGCACCGATCGTCGCCACAGCCACATACTCCGCATTCACTACATTGGCCGCACCGCAGACGATCTGTCGTGTTCCAGTACCCACATCGATCTTACATACATTCAGTTTATCCGCATCGGGATGTTTTTCACAAGAAACTATCTTACCGATCACCACTTTGCCTGGTATCGTGATCTCTTTGATGCTGTCTACTTCAAGGCCTATCGCGTTAAAAGTCTTATAGAGCGTATCATTGGATACATCACTGAGATCTATAAATTCACTTAACCAACTTCTTGTTACTATCATCTAAACTGCTCCAACAAACGAATATCTCCTTCAAAGAGGCTTCTAAGATCAGGAATCTTGTGCATCAACATCGCAAAACGCTCTACCCCCAGACCGAATGCGTAACCGCTTACATCTTCATACCCTACCGCTTTAAAGACATTGGGGTCCACGATCCCGCATCCCAATACTTCAAGCCAACCGGTATGGGAACAGACACGGCACCCTTCTCCCTCACAGAAGATACAGGAGATATCCACCTCAGCAGACGGCTCGGTAAACGGGAAGAAGCTCGGCCTGAAACGTACCTCGACATCCCCGAACATATAGCGCAGGAAATCTGTCAGGATCGCTTTGAGGTTTGCAAAACTGATCTTCCCTTTTTCATCGACGACCAACCCCTCTACCTGATGAAACATCGGTGTATGTGTCAGGTCATAGTCGCGTCTGAAGACTGATCCCGGTGCGATCATACGGATCGGCGGTTTGGTCTGCATCATCGTACGGATCTGTACCGGAGAGGTATGTGTACGGAGCAGAGAACCGTCCCCGAAGTAGAAGGTATCCTGCATATCACGTGCCGGGTGGTATTTCGGCAGGTTGAGCGCTTCAAAGTTGTGGAAGTCATCCTCTACCATCGGCCCACTCTCGACTGCAAAGTTGAGTGCCACAAAGTAGTCGATGATCTTGTCCATCGTCTCCATGACAGGATGGAGTGCACCCTTCTCTGCTCTGTTCCCATAGAGGGAGACATCGATCGCTTCGGCTTTGAGAAGATTCTCTATCTCTTCGGCTTTCAAGGCTTCATAACGTGCATCAAAACTCTCCTGCAGCGCAGCTTTGGTTTGATTGAGACCCTCGGCAAATGCTTTCTTCTCAGGCCCCGGGATATCTTTCATCTTTGCAAACTCTGCAGCAAGCACACCCTTTTTGCCGAAAAGTTCCACACGTACTTTTTCCAGGGCTTCAAGCGATCCAGCCTGAACGATTTTCTCTTCTAATTCTTTCATACAATCCTCTGTAGATGACTTCTATGTATATTGCCGTGATTTTATCGAAAAGTTGCTAACAGTGGGATTTATTATGCTTTATCTGTGTTATAATTGCCCATGAAAAGCGTATAAAGGACAAGCAGTATGTGTATATTTTGTAAAATCGTAAACGGTGAGATCCCGAACAATACCGTGCATGAAAGCGAACATTTTTTGGCATTTCATGACCTCTACCCAAAGGCACCCATTCATATCCTCATCATCCCAAAAGTCCATGTAGACTGCTTTCAGGATGTAAGTGCAGAGACAATGGCAGGTTTGACGCTCTTTGCACAGGAGGTTGCTAGAAAAGTAGGTATCGATGAGACAGGATACAGGCTCATCACCAACAACGGAGAGGACGGCGGCCAGGAGGTTTTCCATCTTCACTTCCATATGCTCGGCGGCGCAAAACTCACATGGGACCACTCCCACGAAGATGCACACAGAAGTATCTAACCCTTTTTCTTTCCCCTCTTGACCGGGGGATACCCGCTGTATAGAGAGAATCACTGTTACCTTTCATCGCATTCTCGTCTTCCTTCACTCTTTTTAAATCAGATAAATTTTATCCTATTACTCCACTAAGCACAATTCTTGTATACTTACTGAAATATCATTGTATCTGGGGGTGGTAGTTTTACCTGAGAAATACCCTTTGAACCTGATCCGGGTCATACCGGCGTAGGAAAGAGCACTTTCGTCACTTCATGATTTCTCCCTCCCTTCCCTAAAAATACAACGATAAATCTTTACAAAGGATAGTATGATGCATACAAAACTGTTACCCCTATCACTGATCGCTGCTATGGCACTGCAAAGTGCGTATGCAGAGAATACCACAGAACTTGACCCGATTGTAGTCAGTTCGGATTTCAGGGAGAAAAAACTTTCAGAAACAAGCAATGCAGTCACTGTGATCGGCGAAGAGAAGCTCTATGATAAAGCCTCACAGGCATTTATTGACGTACTGGGTACCGCTCCCAATGTAAATTTCTCTGCGGGTGCATCCAAAGCAAAATATATCCAGATCAGAGGAATCGGCGAAAGAAGTCAGTTTGAAACACCGATCAATCCCTCTGTAGGATTGATGATCGATGGCATAGATCTTTCCTATACGACACTGGGAGCAACACTCTTTGATGTCAAGCAGATTGAGGTTCTCAGAGGACCACAGGGAACCACTTTCGGTGCAAATGGACTTGCAGGCGTGGTAAACGTAGAGAGTAATGCCCCTACACGGGAGACCGAAGGACATATCGAAGCCACTGTCGGCAACTACACTACAAAAGCTTTCGGAGCTGCTGTTGGTGGCGCGCTTAGCAAAAACATTCTCGGAAGATTTTCTGTTTACAAAAATACCAGCGACGGATTTATGAAAAACAGTTATCTTGATCGCAAAGATGCCAATAACATCGATGAACTTGCGGCAAAAGCACAACTCAGATGGTTTGCTTCAGACAACCATACCATCGACCTCAACCTCATGCATGTAGATGCAGACAATGGGTATGATGCCTTTGCACTGGACAACTCCAGGACCACCCACTCTGACCAACCCGGGCGCGATACACAGGAAACCGATGCCCTCTCTTTGAAGTCCACCTATGACCTTAATCCTATGCGCCTTATCAGCAAACTGAGCTATATGCAGTCCGATCTTCTCTACAGTTATGATGAGGACTGGTCTTATGTCGGAGAGTTTGATACTGCCTTGTGGCCCTATATGGGGTTTGACCAGTATAACAGAGAGATAGAACAGGGGGATATCGATATCCGTGCGCTCTCGACCGAATCAAGCCGTCTCTTTAACGGCACTACGGAGTGGACACTAGGCGTCTATGCAAAACAGTTTGACGAGAAGATGAACCGATATCATCCGACTGACTATGGCGCAGAGCTCCATTTTGACAGTCACTATAAAACACAAAACAAAGCCGTCTATACACAGCTGGATTCTCATATCAATGATAAACTTACGCTGATCAGCGGTCTCAGGGTAGAGAAATGGGAAGCTGACTATAGCGATTCTCATGATGTGATCATCGAAAATGATGAAACGATGGTCGGAGGGAAGATAGGGCTGAACTATCAGCATAACGATGCCCTGCTCTATTATGCGACACTCTCAAAAGGATATAAGCCAGGAGGAGTCAATGCCGGGACTACACTGAGCGAAGAGGAGAAAACATTCGGGACGGAGACCCTGTGGAATCTTGAAGCGGGAGTAAACTCTTCACACCTCGACAATAAACTCACAAACAGATTGAATCTCTTTTACGGCAAACGTAAGGATATGCAGGTAAAACTCTACCAGGAAGAAGAACGCAGCTTTACCGACTATCTTTCCAATGCATCCAAGGGTACCTACTATGGGGTAGAGTCTCAACTCGACTATATGCCGATCCAAACACTGCATCTTTATGCCAGCCTGGGACTGCTCAAAGCAGAGTTTGACGAGTACACACCTGATCTTGAAGGCAGAGCACCTGCACAATCTCCAAAATACCAATACAACATCGGGCTGAACTACTTCCTCACCGAAAACTGGAAGTTCAGTACAAACCTGGAGGGGAAAGGGAGCTACTACTTCTCAAATACGCATAACCAAAAATCAGACGCCTATCAACTCCTGAATACAAGTATCGAATATATGCACGGCAACTGGTCTGCAATCCTATGGGCAAGGAATATCACCAATGAAGAGTATCAGGTCAGAGGATTCTACTTCGCCAACAACCCTGCAAACGGGTATATCGATGAGCTCTATATACAGCAGGGTAACCCGAGAACCTTCGGTCTGACCGTCTCTTACGACTTCTAAGGATCCACCATGCAGATCTCTGTAGATATCAGTCTCTACCCCCTCAAGGAGATGGGGTATGAGCAGCCGATCCTGGACTTCATCGCCGCACTGGAGAAAGAACCGAACGTAGCTATCGTACGCAATGAGCTGAGCACCCAGATCCATGGGGATTATGCTATCATTATGCAACTGCTGCAGGAAGAGATCTATGCCGTTTTCGAGGAACTTCCCGATTCTGTATTTGTCCTCAAACTTGTGGGAAACAACCGCAAAGGTATCTACTAAATGGATTTTGACCTCGCACCTCTGCTTGACGCCTTTACGGCCATGCCAAAATGGGAAATCATTGCAGTCATACTCGGGATACTCTATATCATCCTCGCAGCTAAAGAGTCGGTATGGTGCTGGGTGTCGGGGTTTTTCAGTACTCTGATCTATACGATCCTCTTCTGGGAAGGAGAGCTGCTCTCATCCGCACTGCTCAACTTCTACTATATGGGGATGTCCGTCTACGGTTTTATCCTTTGGAAACGTGGCAAAGGCAGTGACGACAAACATCTTGCGATCAGCTCCTGGCCGCTTTCCAAACATCTCTTCAGTATTGTGACCGGCATGCTCTTCAGCCTTGTTGTAGGTTACCTTCTTGCAACCTATACCTCGGCACGTCTTCCCTATCTTGATGCCACAGTCATGGTCTTCTCGATACTCGCGACCTGGATGCTCGCACAAAAGATACTGCAAAACTGGCTCTACTGGGTCTTGATAGACATTGCTGCGATCACGCTTTACTGGTCGACAGGATACTACGTCACGATTATTCTTTTTATGATCTACGTCATACTTTCCCTCTACGGCTATTTCAGTTGGCGCAAGTCTAAGGAAGGGCTATAGATGGATCTCGAGCTGGAGGGCTACCCTATTTTCCTGAAGGACCCGATTAAAACACTCTCATTGCTCCCCGAGCAGGGGTATTGCAACGTCAACTACCTGGCGATCACCGAAAATACCCGCTATCTTCTGAGAAAACTTCAGCCCAATCAAATAGACCGCGCTTTTGAGTACCGGGTACAACACCGGGCACACCAGAGAAGACTCGGGGCCAAACCCGTTCACTATGATCCGGAAAACTACCTCATCATCTCGGATTTTTTAGAAGGAGAGCACAAGAGCACGCTCACACCGAGAGAGCTCCGGACTCTCGCCACCACCCTGCGCAAACTCCACAAGATCAAGCTGAGAACCAGACCTTACAGACTCAAAAAGGACTTCAAACCAAAACACGCCAAAGCACTTCATGCACTCAGGAAGCTCAACAGAGAGCCCAAGGAGCTTGTCCTCACCCACCATGACCTCAACTCCCGGAACATCCTCTTTCACAACCAAAAAGTGAAGTTCATCGACTGGGAGTATACCGGGTTCAATGACCGCTACTTCGACCTGGCGACCATCGCAGCAGAGTACCACCTCACCCAAAGAGAGGAACACTACTTTTTGCGAAGCTACTTCCAAAACAGCACCAGGATCAACCTCAAAAAACTCCACCTCTACAAAGAGATCTACACCATCCTCTGTTCTCTTTGGTTCAAAAACCTTGATGCAAAAAAGAACTAGCCCGTACACTTTATGTACTAAAAAACATAAATCACAATGGCAATTAAATCTAGCGTCAGCACTTTGTGCTTTCTTTTTTTTGGTTCGTTTCTTTTTCTTTGTCACACCAACAAAGAAAAAAAATGAACATACCACACTCTAACCAAAGAGAAAAAATTTTGTATACTTTAACACTTATTGTGTCACAAAATAACACATAAAAAAATAACACCAAACAACTTTTATATTAGATTAAAGTTTACTTTGCTA
This sequence comes from Campylobacterales bacterium, assembly GCA_014763885.1. Lineage (GTDB taxonomy): Bacteria > Campylobacterota > Campylobacteria > Campylobacterales > Sulfurovaceae > Sulfurovum. The sequence continues at coordinate 11,605 of JACXUO010000002.1, read as the reverse complement.
TAGTGCGGATAAGTCCTTTCGGGGAGTCCAAAAGGCATCTATTTGCTAAGAGCGCAGACTTTTAGCAAATGGATGCCCAGTGGGCTGAGATGGCAGACGCCAGACCCGTTGAACTTGAACCGGATCATACCGGCGTAAGGAAGAAGGAAAGCAACGGCACAAAACATCTTGTTTTGACCTGCCATTTTAGAACACTCCATGCATTGATGCATACCTCTAAAGCTGCAACTCCGTCTTTTTTACACACAATATATACAAATATATGAGGTAAAAAAATGACAAAACGTTTTCAAGACACAATAAGTGCATCAAGTGAAATTATCACCAGAGACCCGCTGCCGGGATCGCAAAAAGTATATTTCGAAGGAAAAATCCACCCCGATATCCGTGTTCCTATGAGGAAGATCACACTGACCAATGATGATGTGCTGCATGTCTATGACACATCTGGGCCATATACAGATCCAAGCGTTGAGATCGATGTGGAAAAAGGGATCCCCGCTATCCGTAAATCATGGATCGAAGCCAGGGGGGATGTAGAGGAATACCAGGGTCGTATCATGGCGCCTGAGGACAACGGCTACAACACCGAAGAGCAGCTTGAGTTCGTGACAGCCGGTTCGAAAGGTCTGGTGCGTACACCGCTGCGTGCAAAAGAAGGGAAGAACGTTACCCAGCTTCACTACGCAAGAGCAGGGATCATCACACCGGAGATGGAATTTGTCGCGATGCGCGAAAACCAGAACCTTGAAATGACACGCACATACCTCAATGACGAGGAGAGAGAAGCAAGACTCAAAGGCCACAGCTTCGGGGCAAACCTTCCCGAAGAGATCACTCCCGAGTTCGTGAGACAGGAAGTTGCAGCCGGACGTGCCGTGATCCCTTGTAACATCAACCACCCGGAAGTCGAGCCGATGATCATCGGACGCAACTTCCTTGTCAAGGTCAATGCAAACATCGGTAACTCTGCGACCACTTCCAGTATCGCTGAAGAGGTAGAAAAGATGGTTTGGTCGACAAGATGGGGAGCGGATACAGTAATGGACCTCTCTACAGGGAAAAACATCCACACAACACGTGACTGGATCCTGCGTAACTCACCGACACCGATCGGTACAGTACCGATCTACCAGGCGCTTGAGAAGGTCAACGGTATCGCTGAAGATCTTACATGGGAAGTCTTCAGAGACACACTGATCGAGCAGGCTGAGCAAGGGGTAGACTACTTCACGATCCATGCAGGGTTGTTGCTTCACCATGTACCGATGACAGCGAAACGTGTCACAGGTATCGTAAGCCGCGGTGGTTCGATCATGGCGAAATGGATGATCGCGCATCACCAGGAGAACTTCCTCTACACACACTTCAGAGAGATCTGTGAGATCATGAAGGCCTACGATATCACCTTCTCACTGGGTGACGGCCTGAGACCCGGATCGGTTGCCGATGCCAACGATGAAGCGCAGTTTGCAGAGCTCAAAGTACTTGGCGAACTCACCAAGATCGCTTGGGAGTATGATGTTCAGACACTGATCGAAGGACCGGGTCACGTACCAATGCACATGATCAAAGAGAATATGGACAAGCAGCTTGAGTGGTGTCATGAAGCGCCATTCTATACACTCGGGCCGTTGACTACGGATATCGCTCCGGGGTATGACCACATCACATCGGGGATCGGTGCGGCAATGATCGGATGGTTTGGATGTGCGATGCTCTGTTATGTGACACCCAAAGAGCACCTGGGTCTTCCAAACCGCGAAGACGTAAAAGAGGGTCTGATCACCTACAAACTTGCAGCACACGCAGCAGATATCGCCAAAGGCCACCCGGGTGCAAGAGCGAGAGATGACGCGATGAGCCAGGCGAGATTTGAGTTCAGATGGCATGACCAGTTCAATATCGGCCTTGACCCCGAACGTGCAATGGATTACCACGATGATACGATGCCGATGGAAGCTGCGAAGAGTGCGCACTTCTGTTCTATGTGCGGGCCGAAGTTCTGTTCGATGAAGATATCCCAGGAGGTAAGAGACTTTGCCGATGCACAGAATATGAGTATCGAAGAGGCAAAACAGAAAGGAATGGCAGAGATGTCCATGACTTTTCAGGCGATGGGGAGCGAGGTCTACATAGATCCGGAAAAAACAAATCAGTAAGGGGGTTTGTATGAAAAAAGTAGCGATTATCGGTGCAGGACTCCTGGGAAGGGTCACGGCACTCAACCTGTTGGAAAATGAAGATGTCGAACTGACGATCTACGAGAAAGCAGGATACGACGGTGAAGAAGCTGCCGCATCCACGGCTGCGGGTATGCTCGCACCCTTTGCCGAGCTCGAGACTGCAGAGTCGGTGATCCTGGACCATGGAATGCGATCGATCAAACTCTGGCCTGCGATCCTGGAGAAGATCGGTATCCCCGAAGCCTACCAGCAGACAGGAAGCATCATCACTGCACACCCGCAGGACCAGGCCGAACTCGACCGCTTCATCTCTACACTGCATGCCAAAGTACCGGCAGCAGAAGGGATCAGGACGCTGGACAACCGTGCACTTGTGGAGCTGGAGCCTTCGCTCAAACACCATACGCAGGCATACCACCTCTATGCAGAGGGGCAGGTCAACTCTGCAATGTTCATCGAGGCATCGACGAAGTATCTGCTGGATCACCCCAGAGTTACATGGTATGAAAACCACCCGGTCGATGAGGGGCTCAGTGATGTAGATACCTTCAATGCTGTGCACGGTACAGAGTTTGACTGGGTCTTTGATACACGAGGACTGGGTGCCAAAGCGGATATGCCTGACCTTCGCGGTGTACGCGGCGAAGTCTTCTGGCTGGATGCGCCCGAAGTGGATATCAGCAGGCCGACCAGGCTGATGCACCCGCGCTATAAGATCTATATCGTTCCGCGTGCCAACCACCGCTTCGTGATCGGTGCGACTGAGATAGAGAGCGAGGATGATTCACCGATGTCGGTACGCTCTTCCCTCGAGCTGCTCTCAGCGGTCTACAGTATGCACCCGAGCTTTGCCGAGGCGCGTATCGTCAAGACAAAAACAGACTGCCGTCCGTCACTGGAGAACAACCTCCCCCGTATCGAACAGCACAAAGGGTTTACCCGTATCAACGGGCTTTACCGCCACGGCTATCTGCTAACCCCTGCCATCGTAGAGGAGGCGCTAAACACCGGGATCAGGAGAGGCGCATGACGATCTCTGTGAACGGTGAGAAAAAAGTTTTTGAAAAAGAGCAGATGAGCGTGAGAGAGCTGCTGGATACCCTTCGGTACAAAGAGGGATTTGCCGTGGCACTCAACACCACTTTCGTGCTCAACACGACGTATGAGACAACGATGATCAAAGAGGGGGATGTACTTGACATCCTCGCACCTGTACAAGGAGGCTGAGATGAGCCATACAGATATGATAGATACACAAAACGACAAATGGATACTTGAAGGCAAGGAGTTCGACTCACGCATGATGATCGGGTCGGCACTCTACCCTTCCCCCAAAGTAATGAAAGAGGCGATCGAAGCGTCAGGTGCACAGATCGTTACCGTATCCCTGCGCCGTCAATCCGGCGGGGACAAAGGGAACCCTTTCTGGGAAATCATCAAGTCCCTGGGTGTCCAGGTCCTGCCAAATACCGCAGGATGCCACACCGCACAGGAGGCGATCACCACGGCAATGATGGCACGGGAGGTCTTCGGCACCAACTGGGTCAAAGTAGAGGTGATAGGCAACCAGTACAACCTTCAGCCCGATCCCTTTGAACTGGTTGAGGCGGCCAAGGTCCTTGTCAAGGAAGGGTTCAGGGTACTGCCCTACACGACGGATGACCTTGTCCTTGCACAGAGACTGGTCGATGCGGGATGTACGACACTGATGCCGTGGGGTTCGCCGATCGGATCGGGAAGAGGTCTGATGAACCCGTACAACCTCAAGGCGATCCGCAAGCAGTTCCCCGACCTTCAGCTGATCGTGGATGCGGGGATAGGCAAACCCTCCCATGCGATCCAGGCGATGGAGCTCGGGTATGACGGCATACTGCTCAACTCAGCCGTTGCACTGGCCCACGACCCTGTCAAGATGGCGAGTGCCTTCAGGCATGCCCTGACAGCAGGAAGACTGGGCTACAAAGCCGGTGCAATGCAGGAGCGCGATATGGCATCCCCGTCCACACCGACGATCGGTACACCCTTCTGGCACCAAGCCTGACTTTTTATCCCCGGAATATCCCCGGGGACTTACTTTTTAACTTCCCAGTATTCTTACTATTCCTAGACTTTGTTAAAGCCGAAGAGTTAATCACGTTCACTACATAATTGCACTTTCTGAACCGTTCAGAATGAAGGAAGACAAATATTTCAGGATAACTCAAAGAGTTGAATTGAGACTCTTCATTATAGGGATACTACAGCGTAATCATCTTTGCAAACCAGAGAAAACTGAAAAAACCGATGATATCCACAGCGGTGATCACAATCACAGAGCTGGCAACCGCAGGATCAAAATTCATTCTTTTCAGCAGTATCGGCACGGTCGTCCCCAACACCCCCGCCAAGACAAAACTCACTAACATAGAAAGCCCGATCGCAGCAGAAACATGGGGATTTCCAAACCAGACATGCGCAGCCACCGAACTCATTATCCCAAAGATCAAACCGTTGGCGACAGCGATACTCAGTTCTTTGAGAAATAGCGGCCGAAGCAGTTCAAAGTTGATATTTCCCAATGCGATCTGGCGTATGATGACGGTCATCGTCTGTACCGAAGCGGTACCGGCCATATTGGCAACAATAGGCAACAGGATCGCAAGTTCAATGATGGCAGAGATCGTATGTTCAAAGACACCTATGACCAGTGATGCGATAATAGCATTGGCGAGATTGATCGCCAGCCATATAGAGCGTGTTTGGGTCGACTTGACGAAACTCTCCTGCACCTCTTCATCTTTATGTACTCTGCTAAGGTTATAGATCTGTCCAGTAGCGCGGCGTTGCATCGCATCAACTGCATCATCATGAGTGATACGCCCCAAAAGGTAGCCTTTGTTATCAAGCACGGCAAGCGTGGTCAGGTCGTACTTACTCACACTCTCAATCACCTTGTCGATACTCTCATGTGCCAAAATGCTATAGGATTCCGGGTATCTGTCGATGATCTGATCGAATGTCTGATCTGACTTTTCTATGAAAAGATCATCTATCGGGATGGCTTTGATGAACTTCCCTCTTTCATCGGTCACATAGACCGACTGTACCGTACCCAACCCTTCTCTTTTGAGCCCGGCCAATATCTCTGTAGCCTCAGCGATACTCTTGTAGCTCGGCACCACAAAGAGCTCTGTCTGCATCAACGCACCGGCCTGATCCTCCGGATAGGTCATAAGATCAGAGATAGTCTCTTGTTTCGTTTGACTTAAGAGCTCGAAGACCTTTTTGCTCTTTTCCTTCTCTTTCTTTACAATGGTCAGAAAAAGATTGGTCGCGTCATCACTGTCAAGCGCTTCGATGATCCGGGATAGCCTTACCTCATCACTTTCACGGATATAATCGACCTGAAAAGGGAGGGGAAGCTCCATCAGTATCTCCGCCCTCAGCTCCGGGGAGAGGAGATTGATATAGGTGAAGAACTTCTCCTCATCATGCTGCTTGAGCACTTCCAGAAAAGCCGCATGGTCCGCATCGCTCATGTGCACATCATAGGTGCCTTTTTCAAGCTTGTCAAGATAGAGGTCCAGAGACTTTATATCCATACGCTCACTTCCCATCATTGTTCCTCCGTGTTAAGGAGATACGATAGCATAAAAGCGATAAAATATAAACTTTGATTCATGCACTGCTACCTGGAGACTATGTCATTATCGAAATGATGATCTTTCCCCGCACACTACACACTCACAGTGCTATAGTCACACTATGAAGATCAATATATGTAAAAAATTTCCCAAAAATAAAATGTTTGAGAAAAAGCTTTCCAAGGCTTTTCCTGATGCTTCCATTCAAGTCAAATCCTGCATCAATATGTGTAAAAGGTGTAAGTCTCAGCCTTTAGCAAAAGTAGACGGGGTGAAGGTGAAGGCAAAGAAGATAGGAAAGATCATTGAGTCTATAAAAAAGCTCTGATCTTTTCCCTCTCTTCTCTCATGATGCATCATCCCATGGGGGGAGGAGTCATACACGCAGTTTAAAATCGTAGGCAGCGATTAGGAGAGGATCTCTTCTATCGTGATATAGTCGCCGACTCTCCCTGTCATCTCTTCCACATCCGTATTGACCGGAAGTGTTTTCTTGCCTGGCTGCCATCCCGCGGGACATACCTCTCCTGTTTTTTCAGCATGCTGCCATGCTCTGACCTGTCTGAGGAACTCGTTGACATTTCTTCCTACCATTGGTGCCTGTACTTCCTGCGCGACCACAGTCCCTTCAGGATTGATAAGGAATCTACCTCTAAGGGCAATCCCCTCTTCCTCGATCATCACGCCGAATGCCCGGCTCACTCTGCCGGTAGGGTCTGCACCGATCGTCAGTTTAAGCCCTTTCAACAACGGCTCTGTCTCGACAAATCTTTTGTGAGAGAACTTTGTATCTGTAGATACTGCCAGGATCTCTACACCCATCTCCTGGAACTCATCGTATTTTGCGTTCATTGCCGCGATCTCTGTAGGACATACGAAGGTAAAGTCTGCCGGGTAAAAACATACCACATACCATTTGCCAGCATAATCCTCACTCTTTACATGTGTATAGTGACCTGTTTTCGCATCGTAAGCATCCATTGCAAATTCCGGTGCTTTTCTTAGTACTAAAGATGAACTCATTCTATTTTCCTTTGTTTCTCTATTTTTATTGTTTTCTTCTTCTGAAACATTTTTTTGTTTCTTCTATCGGTTTTGAACCTGTATCACAAGCCATAATCAATCCTTTCTTCAAAGGATAATTATTTTCCTTTGATAAAAATTATTGTATATGAACTATTCTTAAATCTTTATAAATATTTGTAAAAAATATCATTTTCTTTATATTTTCTTATGATTTGACAGGGGATAGATCTTGAAGCCGGAGGAGAAGCGAAGATTTTCTACAATTTTATAGGAATATAGTAGCTCAATTCAAACTTCTCATCTTCGGATAAAAAGTGGTTCTTGTGGTAGATCGCATAGGAGGGGTTTGTGGTCGTTTCATAGCCGCTTTGGATCAGCCAGTCAAAATAGACCCAGTTCATAAACCGCAGTACATCCCCGTACTCTCCGCTAAAATCAAACTTTGCATAGACCCCCTGCGGGATATTGAGGCTAGGGAGTGTCGGATTTTCAGGTTTTTCCTCCAGTGCGATACATGCGATGTATTGGCACTCGTTCAGGGGTATGATAGTCGGGTTGTCATGGTGCAATCCTATCTGTGTCACGTTGCAGAGTTCGTTGCTGAGTACCCAGGTCTGGAGCTTTTGCCATGTCTCCTTGATCGATCGGTCATATCCCTGATGCCGGATGTAATACACCTGCATCTCGGGCATTTTTACGATGGTCGGTTTCAGCGAACTGAAATCAGCTGTAGATTTGGCAGCACTGCTTGATCTCTTGAGAATGTTTTTAATGTAGGAGATGTAGCCATTGTGTCTCCACTCCTTTGGCGTCATCAAAAATTTTTCCTTGAAGACTTTGGCAAAAGAGGTCTGCGAAGAGTATCCGCACATTTTGGCTATCTGTGTGATGGTGGAGTTTTTGTTTGTCAAAAGCAGGCTTGCCGCCTTTTGCAGTCGTATCGATCTGATGGTTTCATAGACATTTCGGCCAAACTCGTTTTTGAAGATCCGGTGCATGTGAAACTTGCTCACATGCAGCTCTCTACTGAGGTCATCAAGGCTGATATCCGTATCGATGTACTTATAGATATAGTAGATCATATCATTGGCGATCTTGGTATGCTGCTGTATCGTATCTTTTTTCATCTCCTATTATAGCAATATTAAAATCTATTTTAAGCAATAATAAATAGTTTTATACGCAATTAAAATGGAGAATAAAATCTTTCATTCCACTACAATAGTGAAAAAATAAAAGGATAGAGAGTGAAACGATCATTTATACGTGAGATACTCGAATCTATCGACAGCGAGACCATATCGTTTGCAGGCGGATTGCCGGATGAAAAGCTCTTCCCGATTGAGGCGTTGAAAAAAGCAAGTGAAAAAGCATTTGAAAATCCGCAAAACCTGCAATACACCGTCAGCAACGGTATCCCCTCGCTCAGGGAGAAGATAGCCGATTTTTACAACAAAGAGGGATTTGAGACCAAGGCTTCCAATATCCTTATCACGACAGGAAGCCAGCAGGGGCTTTTTATCATTGCCAAATATTTTCAAAACAGGAAAATCATCGTGGAGGAGCCATCCTATCTCGGTGCTGTCAATGTCTTTCGAATGAACGGCCTGGAGATGCGAAGCGTTCCCCTGGCATATGACGGCATAGAGACCGGGCCATTCGAAGAACTCTATTCCCACATCAAACTGGCATACCTCATTCCCGATTTTCAAAATCCGAAAGGGTCGCTTTACAGCAGCGAAAAAAGGCTGGAAGTGGCAAAGAGTGTCCTGAAACATGGTGGCTATATCATCGAAGATGCACCCTACAGTGAGCTCTATTTTGATCAGAAGATGCCAAGTATCAGCAGTCTGATCCCTGACAACAGTTTGCATCTCGGTTCTTTTTCCAAGACACTTTCACCGAGTTTAAGGATTGGATGGATAAGGGCAAACGAGGAGATGATCAAAATGCTTACGACCATCAAAGAAACCATCGATCTGCATAGTTGCGGTATTTCCCAGTATATACTGGACCACTATCTGGAAGATGCAAGCAGCTATGAAAATCATCTGGCTGCTTTGAGGAGTGCCTACAAAGCCAAGATGCATATTTTTACAAAAGCGCTGCAGGAAAATTTGAAAGAATTTCAATTTGAAACCCCCAAAGGGGGGATGTTTGTCTTTGGTTCACTGCCCGGTGTGGATACCTTTGCCCTGGTTCAGAAATGTCTCAAAGAAAAAGTTGTCTATGTCCCGGCAAACCAGTTCTATCTCGATAAGCCGATCAGCGATGAGATCCGGTTCAATTTTACCTACACTTCCCCGGATGAAGTCGAAGAGGGATTGCAACGGATAAAAAAAGCATTGATGGCATAAGACAGACTGAGCCCTTAAGGCTTGATCAGGATGGGGGTTCCCACCTTGACAAACTTCAATACTTCATCCATATCACTATTGAAAAGCGCGATGCATCCCGCAGTCCAGTCAGTACGCTGCTTGAAAAATGATTTAAACCATCCCTGGTTGTTCGGCTGTCCGTGGATCATGATCGCTCCGCCTGGGCTTTTACCCATTTCTTGGGCATTGCAGCAATCTTCTCTGTTTGGATATGAGATATGCAGGGCTTTATAAAAGGAGCTATCCAACTTCAAATAATCAAGCCTGTAGTAGCCCTCCGGCGTTTTTTGGTCGCCTTGCACTTTTTTGTGCCCTACAGGGTTGCCGCCAAGAGCGATATTGAAGGTTTTCAGGATTTTCCCTTTGTGCGAAAGGTAGAGCTTTCTTTCTGATTTTACCACGGTAACCAGATCTGCTTTGATATCCTGGGAGTTTGAAAGAGGCTCAGTATTTGCAAAGAGAAGAAGTGGGGCAATCATATAAAAAAAGAAATATTTTTTCACAACGATCCTTTGATGGGGTTTGTATCATATTAACGATCAAAACAAAGGAGTGAAGAAAACAGAAATACCCTTATACGGATTCTAAAATATACCTCTTGGGTGTGCGGTCTGGCGATCTTCACTCTAAAGACCCATGACTTTCTGTCCTTGCTTCACAACAAGTTTAGCTTTTAACATTAATATCTGGTTACATTATACTTGATAAATATTAAACAAATATAAGATCAGTTATTCTGATGCAAAATCAGTAAAAGATTACTTATTGATACACTGATCCCTCTTCAATTAATATAACTTTAAGTTTTATATATTGTTAAGTTTTATTATATATAATTCCACATGACTTCTATCCAAGAGAAAATTTTCTCTTTTAATCTCCCAAATCAAAGTATTATCGCAAAGGAGCAAACATCGAAGTATTAGCCTATACCGTTACGATATTTTTCACAGTCACACTTATGGTAGCCGGAGCAAAACGTACCGTCTTCTCCCGACAGCTACTTGCACTGCTCACCCTTCTCTTCCTGAGCACCACTGCCGCTGAAGCTGCTTACGAGCGGATAGCACAAAAGGCGGGGATCAGTCCGCAAAAGTTTGCAACGATCGTCAAGAAGATCGTCAAGATAGAATCTACTATAGGCAGTTATCATATAGAAAACAAAAAAAGCGGTGCCTACGGACGCTACCAGATCATGCCCAAAACAGCCAGGCACTATACACAAAAGCTCGGCATCCCCTACAGTCAATGGAAACAGCCGCGAAATCAGGACAGAATATTTCAAGCCATCCTCAAATCCAATATCCAGGAGCTGAAAAGAAACGGCATCAAGATCAGTGCTTTCAGTATCTACGGAGCACACCAGCAGGGTGTAGGCGGCTTCAATGCCATCATGAAAAACAAGAAACTCACAAAACGTCTGGAGAGAAACCTCCGATACAACCTTCCCAAGAAACTGAGAAAAACACACCGGTCAAGGCTCGCGATGGTATGGAAGCAGTATTGGCAGGAGAAGCTTGCCTAAGCCCTTTTCTTTCTCTCCACGTTCCACATCTGCCGATGTGGAATGCCCCTAACCCCTCCTGTCATTCCCGACTATTATCGGAAATCCATATCAACCCACTCTAGTTACGACGGTTTCCATCGTAATACCTATACAATATCATGGCGTAGCGGGAGTTTTCTAGTAGGTTAAATGATATACGCATTATCACGGAGACCGCGGTAACGAGGAAAAAACTATATCTCTATAGCGATTAATTTACCCTCCTCAGAGAGGAGGGATAAAGAGTGATTATGCCACTACTACGTTAGCAGAAGCTGAAGCTGACGCTGAAAGGTCAGGCATAAGCCCACCGACAAGTCCGCCGGCAAGTCCAAGAGTTGTATCCAGAACACCGTCAACCAAGCCAAGTGTGCTACCTACAGTGCCGAGTACTATGTCGTTAACCACACCGTCAACTGCACCAACAACAGTATTTACCGCAGGCAATACTGTACCGTTCACAAGGTTATTAGCGATTACTGTTGTGTTATCAACTGCTGCATCTGCAACAACTAAAAGATTGACGATATCAGCTGTGATCGCTGTAGTAGCAATCGCAGTAGTAACATCCAAAACATGGTCAACAGCAAGCGCCAGGTTTGTAACATCATCAACAACCACATCACCAACTGTAGCAACTGTATCTACAGTGTGTGCCACTGTACCTACTACATTTCCAAGGCCTCCTAGCAAATCTCCCAACTGTAAGCTACCAAATAGATCATTCATAAAATTCTTCCTTCTTAAAGTAGGGTCTGGTAAACTTTAAGAACCAAAAAGGTATCTTAAAGTATGAGCAGAAGGGCATTCAACAAGTATTACAATCGTTCGCATATTTCAGAGGGT
>JACXUO010000120.1 GCA_014763885.1 Campylobacterales bacterium | reverse complement strand
GCTAACCCCATCAATTAACCTTCCGGCACCGGGCAGGCGTCACACCCTATACGTCATCTTTCGATTTTGCAGAGTGCTATGTTTTTAGTAAACAGTTGCAGCCACCATTTTATTGCAACCCCCAGATGCTTACGGAGCAAGTCCTTCACATTAAGGGGCGTACCTTCTCCCGAAGTTACGGTACCATTTTGCCTAGTTCCTTCACCCGAGTTCTCTCAAGCGCCTTGGAATACTCATCCTGACCACCTGTGTCGGTTTGGGGTACGATTCTTTATTACCTGAAGCTTAGAAGCTTTTCTTGGAAGCATGGCATCAATCACTTCGTCCTAATGGACTCGTCATCAGTTCTCAGCATTGAGTGTCCGGATTTGCCTAAACACTCTGCCTACGACCTTAAACTTGCACAACCAACGGCAAGCTGACCTAGCCTTCTCCGTCCCTCCATCGCAGTAATAAAAAGTACAGGAATATTAACCTGTTTCCCATCGACTACGCCTTTCGGCCTCGCCTTAGGGGTCGACTAACCCTACGTCGATTAACGTTGCGTAGGAACCCTTGGTCTTTCGGCGAGGGAGCTTTTCACTCCCTTTATCGCTACTCATGTCAGCATTCGCACTCGTGATACCTCCAGCAAACTTTCCAGTTCACCTTCACAGGCTTACACGACGCTCCTCTACCATGCACTATGTGCATCCGCAGCTTCGGTACACTGCTTAGCCCCGTTAAATCTTCGGCGCAGGCCGACTCGATCAGTGAGCTATTACGCTTTCTTTAAAGGGTGGCTGCTTCTAAGCCAACCTCCTGACTGTCTGAGCCTTCCCACATCCTTTCCCACTGAGCAGTGTTTAGGGACCTTAGCTGGCGGTCTGGGTTGTTTCCCTCTTGACGACGGACGTTAGCACCCGCCGTCTGTCTCCCATGATTGCACTTCTTGGTATTCGGAGTTTGCAATGGGCTGCTAATCCTTGACGGACCGCTAGACCATAACAGTGCTCTACCCCCAAGAGTGAGACATGAGGCACTACCTAAATAGTTTTCGAGGAGAACCAGCTATCTCCGAGCTTGATTAGCCTTTCACTCCGATCCACAGCTCATCCCCAAATTTTTCAACATTTGTGGGTTCGGTCCTCCAGTACCTGTTACGGCACCTTCAACCTGGCCATGGATAGATCGCCCGGTTTCGGGTCTACTGCATGCTACTAGTCGCCCATTTAAGACTCGGTTTCCCTACGGCTCCCCTATTCGGTTAACCTCGCAACATACAGTAAGTCGCTGACCCATTATACAAAAGGTACGCAGTCACACCACGAAGGTGCTCCCACTGCTTGTACGTACACGGTTTCAGGTTCTATTTCACTCCCCTTCCGGGGTTCTTTTCGCCTTTCCCTCACGGTACTGGTTCACTATCGGTCGGTAGAGAGTATTTAGCCTTGGAGGGTGGTCCCCCCATCTTCAAACAGGATTTCACGTGTCCCGTCTTACTCGTTTTCACACTTAAAAGATTTTCGTATACGGGACTATCACCCTGTATCGTCAGACTTTCCAGACTGTTCTACTAATCTTATAAATGCTTAAGGGCTGGTCCCCGTTCGCTCGCCACTACTAGGGGAATCTCGGTTGATTTCTTTTCCTCCGGGTACTTAGATGTTTCAGTTCTCCGGGTTAGCTTCCTCATAAGAGGATATCCATATAGGATGGGTTTTCCCATTCGGAAATCTCCGGGTCAAAGGTTATTTGCCACCTCACCGGAGCTTATCGCAGGCTTTCACGTCCTTCATCGCCTTCTACCGCCTAGGCATCCACCGTGCACGCTTAGTCACTTAACTATACAACTCAAAAATAACCTTAACCTTTTGTGTGATGATTAA
>JACXUO010000041.1 GCA_014763885.1 Campylobacterales bacterium | reverse complement strand
AGGGTCTATGAAAAGTATATACAGTTTATGCATACTTTTCAAGAGGAGCGACTACGCTTCAAAGAGTGGCTTTATCTATGGATGAAAGCGCTTAGCACTATTACGATCGATGATGTAAGAGGCGGGAAGGTGACCGTCATGGGAGTACTTGAGACCAGAGGTGTGAGCTTTGATGGCGTGGTGATCGTAGACTTCAATGACGGCATCGTACCGGCGAGTTCCAGCAAAGACCAGTTCCTCAACTCAAGTGTCAGGGCTTTTGCCGGATTGCCGACACGAACTGACAGGGAATCCCTGCAGAAACAGTACTATAAGCGACTATTAGAACAAGCAAAAGAGACGGTGATCATCTATAGCAGCAGTGAGAACAGGCTGCCTTCAAGGTTCCTCTATGAACTGGGTCTGCAGGAGGTGAGAGAAGCTCAGCCATCACTTGCTCTACTCTATGGTGAACCAAAACAGACGATAGAGCAGCAGGATCCTGTGGTAGCTTCATTTGATGCCAAGGCGACCACATGGTCAGCCTCAAGGTTAAAAACCTTCCTGGAGTGTAAACGGAAATACTACTACAAGTATATACAAAAGATCGAAGCTAAAAAAGAAGAAGAGCTGAATGAAGGGGCTTTTTTGCATGAGCTTTTGGAACATCTCTTTAAGGAACAAAGTCAATACTTTTCGATTGAGGAGATGGAAAAAAAACTCTACCGTCTTATGGATCAACTCTTGGTTGAAAATGATGCTAAAACCAACTATCAAAAACTACTGTGGAAAGAGAAACTCAAAGGTTTTATCGCCAGTCAGGTGACGCACTTTGAATCAGGCTGGGAGGTCGTGGAGCGTGAAAAGGAGTTCTCCGGCGAGATAGGCGGATTACGCTTTAAGGGACGTATCGACCGTATCGATCAGGATGCGACACGCACGTTGGTGCTTGACTACAAAAGCGGAAGTACCTCTGAAGCGCAGAAGAGCAGAAACCTCGAAACACTAAAAGACTTTCAGATGAGTATCTATCACCAAATTCTCCAATCAAAGTACCAGAATATCTCTTTGGCATTTATCAAACTTTTTGAGGATGGCAAGATCGAGGAAATCACAGCGCTGGAGGCCAAGAACGAACAGTTGGCCGAGCGTATTATCGAACTGAAACAGACGACCAATTTTGTCGCAGAAAAGTGTGAGACTCTTTCTACATGTAACTATTGTGAGTTTGCATTGATGTGTGAAAGAGGAGAGTATCTATGAGTTTCAAACCTTTTTTAGCCTACTCTGCCAGTGCGGGGAGCGGGAAGACCTTTGCACTTTCTGTGCGTTATATCTCACTGCTTTTTATGGGAGAGTCATCAAGTACTATCCTAGCAGCGACATTTACCAATAAAGCAGCCTCTGAGATGCGTCAGAGGGTGGTAGATTCACTGCGTAACCTGGAGCGGGATGAAGCATTTTTGAATGCGATCTCTGAGCAGACAGAGTTAAGCAGGGAGGAGCTGCTGGAGAGACAGCCTGAGGTATTGGCAAGATTTCTCTCATCGACTTCACACATCGTTACACTCGATAGTTTTTTCTCTTCTATTTTACGTGCAGCATCACTTGAACTCGGACTTGAACCGGATTTTGTGACAAAAGAGCAGGGGGATGATGCCCTGGAGCGTCACTTTTTGGATGAGGTACAGGCCCAGGGGCTGCTCTCATCGCTGGTGAAACTTGCGATGGATATAGAGGATAAACGGTTTACCAAGATCTTTGATCTGATGCAGGGGTTTTATATGATCGATCCGCTTTTGCCTGAGGTGCAGAAGATCCAGCACTCGGTTCAAAGTACGGAGGAGCATTGCGAGTATCTGAGGTTGGAGATAATTAAGGTGTTGAGGGATGCGGGTGCGGCTGATAGGAGCATTAAGCAGTTTGAGACACAAACTGTCAAAGAACTTTTTGCCAAAAAACTGTTTGAAAACGAATTATTGGGTGAACACCCCTGGTTTAAAAAGAGCATCAATGATGAGATTGAAGTCGTCTATGCCCGACTCAAAGAGGCACTCAAGCTTTGGGCAACAGCCAAAGAGCAGGTGGTACTCTATCATCTCTTCAAGATCTATGACTACTATAAAAATGCTACAATCACCAATGCCAAGTTCTCAGGTATATTGAGCTTTGACGATTTGACCTATTTTACCTATCGACTGCTGCATGAGAGTATCTCCAGTGAATTTCTCTACTTCAAGATCGATGCAAAGTTCAAGCATATTCTGCTTGATGAGTTTCAGGATACTTCGACCCTGCAGTTTCTGCTGCTGAAACCGCTGATCGATGAGATATTCTCAGGCCAGGGACAGAGTGAATTCAAGAGCTTCTTTTATGTGGGGGATACCAAACAGTCGCTCTATCGTTTCCGGGGAGGGGTCGAAGAGCTTTTTGACAAGATAGCAGAACATTATGGTATCACGATAGAACCGATGGATACCAACTACCGGAGCTGCAGGCATGTGGTAGAGCAGGTGAACCGATGGTTTGAACCTTATATGACAGGATATGTACCCCAAAAGAGCAGGCCCGGTGCCATAGAGGGCTTTGTGGAGGTCGTGGAGTCCGATGAGGTGATCGATGAAGCGGTCAGGCAGGCACAAAAGTTGATAGCGTTGGGTGTGGATGTCGATGAGATCGCGTTTCTGGTGAGTACCAACAAAGATGGTCAGCAGCTTCAGGAGGCATGTGAGTATGCAGGCATCGATACACTCTTGAAGACATCCAGTTCGCTTAAAACACTTCCAAAGATCGCTGCGCTTGTTTCAATGATGGCGTACCTCTACAGCGGCGAGCCTATCGATGCCGAGGCACTGCTGGTAAGAGTAGGAAAGCCGCTGGATACGATAGATCTTGGCTGGTATACCCCTCTGATGCAGCCTTTGCAGATACTGGACAGGCTGGTACGGGAGTTCGGATACTTTGAGGAGGACAAAAATATCCTGAAACTTTTGGAGTTTGCAGGAAACTTCGGGGATATCCCTACATTTCTCAAAGAGTTCGAAAGCAGTACTCTCGGGGTGGCTGAGCATACAGTGCACGGGGCCAACATTATGACGATACACGGTTCCAAGGGGCTGGAGTTCGGCTATGTGATCGTTCTGGATAAACTGACCCGCCCAAACAGTGACAGGTCTCCTTTGATCTTTCATTATGATGAGAACCTTTATGTAGAAGAGATCCGTTACAGGATCAGCGGCAGGGATCATTTTGACGAGCACTATGCACGTTTGATCGCATCAAGAAAGCGTGCGGAGACAAAGGATAGAAAAAATGTGCTTTATGTGGCGCTCACCCGTGCTGCAGAGGGAATGATCGTAGTGCGAAAAGCAAAAGAGTCGATCTTTGATGAGGTTGGTATCTCTCCTATGAAGATCGGAGAGATCAAAGTGGCGCAGCCGGTATCTGATGCACTCAAAGAGGGAAAAAAGCGTGCACCGGTGAAATTGAGCCATTACGGTACGCAGGAGATCGCAAAAGAGCAGGATGAGGAAGAGAAGGATTTTCAGGCGATCCTGTTCGGATCAGCACTGCACTACACACTGGAGATGATGGCCGGATTTGACCTTGTAAGTCTCTCCAAAGCGCTTCGCTCCATGCAGAACAGGTATGGCCAGCAGTTGGATGTACAACAGATCGCTCAGATAGAGGGACGTATCCGGATGCTGATCGACCATGAAGGATTCCAGGAGTTGCTGGTAGGTGCGACGGTAAGCAGGGAGAGGGCATTTGCCTATGAGGGTGAGCTCAAGCAGGTGGATCTGTTGTTGGAATATCAAGATCGCTGTCTGGTCATAGACTATAAGAGTTCCAAAAAATACCATCTGAAACACCACTCTCAGGTGCAAGGATATAAGAAAGCGTTGGCAAAACTGACGGAAAAACCTGCAAAAGGGGTGATCCTCTATCTTCTGGAAGAGACGATAGAGCTGATAGAGGTTTAAGTAGAGATTGGACATCGTGATCCAGAGAGCATTTTAGTCTATCTTGAAGCGTAATATACTATAATTTCGAGTCAAATTTTTATGACACTAGAAAATACCCCGTATAATATACTATGAGAATGAGAGTATTGATTATTGAAGATGACAGTATTGTTGCCATGCATATCAAAGAGACGGTGCAGGGGCACGGTCATGAAGTTGTCGGAGTAGTAAAAAGTGCCGAGAGTGCACTTAGTGTGGCGAAGGAAAGTGCTGTTGATATCGTCATTTCCGATATCAACATTGAAGGTGAGATGGATGGTATATCGTGCTGTAAAGTACTCCAGAACAGCTATGATGTTTCGGTGATACTGGTCAGTGCCTATAATGACATGACAACACTGCAAAATGCCTCTTCTCTGGACTTTACAGGGTATCTGATCAAACCGTTCAGGGAAGACGAACTCCTTACGCTGCTTGATCTTATCGCGCTGAGAGAAAAGGGGAAAGAGCATCCCCAGAGAAAAAGGATCGATGAGGTCTTCAGCTACTGCCCCAAGCATCAAACCTTTTACCAGTACGATCAGGTCGTGGAACTGACCCTCAAGGAAAAAACTTTTTTGGAAACATTGATGCGCGCCAATGGAGCGATTGTATCGTATGAACATTTTATGGATACGATCTGGGATGGTGAAGAGGTAAGCGATGTCGCCCGGAGACAACTTGTTTTCAGGTTGAGACAGAAGTTGCCCGGTTTTCCCTTGAAGCTGATCAAGGGGATCGGATACAAACTGGAGAAAATATCTTAACTCCATCGAATCTGTAAGTATAAGGTTTTCGAAAAATTTTTTAAAAAAAATAGAGCATTGTAACGTTAAGGTAACAATGAGTGGGTAGAATTGCATGAGGGGTTGGGACCGAGTATCATTCTTGGGGAAGAGGGGTGCCGGCTTTATTCAATCTACTCTTCATACTTTCAAAATAAATTTTTCACAAAGACCTGTCGATATCATTTTAGAGGATCGAAATGGCATCTAAAACGCACTATTTTTAATCGGGGAAAAGAAAAAACACTATTAAGCTTAATTAAAACTTAATTTAAATAAATTTTAAGTATAACTCGATACAATCCGTCCACAAAAAAGCATGAAAAGCATCAGGGGAATCAAGCCGGGATGCTTTTTTTGGCTTTGGAGCCGAAACGGTTATCATCAGATGAGGCCGCACAGGGAATAAAAAAATAAGGAAACATCATGAAAATGACAAAAGTCGTAAAGCCTCATGAAGTACAAAGAGACTGGGTTCTGATCGATGCAGAAGGTAAAACTTTTGGTCGTATCCTAACTGAAGTAGCGACACTTCTCAGAGGTAAGCACAAGCCATCATTTACACCAAACGTAGATTGTGGTGATTATGTAGTGATCATCAATGCTAAAAAAGCAGTATTTACCGGTGCAAACAAACTGGAAGCAAAAGAGTATTTCACTCACTCAGGTTACTTTGGTTCTACAAAGAGCAAAAAACTGGGCGACATGTTGGAAAACCATACTGAAAAACTTTATAAACTAGCGGTTAGAGGTATGCTTCCAAAAACTACACTTGGTAGAGCAATGCTTAAAAAACTAAAAGTGTATGCAGGTGCTGAACACCCACACACTGCACAGATCAATAAGGAGGCGTAAGAATGGCAACTGTCTACGCAACAGGAAAAAGAAAATCAGCTATCGCTAAAGTATGGTTGACACCAGGTAACGGTGAAATCAGCATCAACGGCAAGACACTTGACCAGTGGCTAGGTGGTCACGAGACTCTAAAAATGAAAGTAAGACTACCACTTGAAGCAACTAAGCAGCTTGAGTCTATCAACATCAAAGCTTCTACGCTCGGTGGTGGTTATGCTGCGCAGGCTGATGCCGTGAAGCATGGTATCACTAAAGCGCTTGTTGAGTTTGAACCATCATTCAGAGCGATCTTGAAGCCAATGGGTCTTCTTACTCGTGACTCAAGAGTGGTTGAGCGTAAGAAGCCAGGTAAGAGAAAAGCGAGAAGATCTCCTCAGTTCTCAAAAAGATAATCGGTTTTACCTTATCTTGCTTTACAGGAGGGGTTTCCCTCTTGTATCTTCATTCTATTTATTTACTTACCACTATTTTCCCCATTTATAAACAGAAAACTGTTATGATTCGCCTAGAGATGAATCAATCACCTGGATCATCATTTAAAGGATATGTGTGACTATCTGGAAATATCAAGAAGAAAAAGAGACCCATCTGCTGGTAAAATTCTACAAAGAGGACCATGGCGAGGGCGAATACCTCGGCGACCTGGATGAAGCGCGTATCAAGCAACTCATTCTGGAGGTCAAGCCGGATGTGAAGATCGAGCAGGCATATGGAACACTGGCCTACTTCGGGATGCTTCCGCTCTTGGTTTTCAAGAAGAAAAGCTAGCCTAAAATAAAGTAGGCACCTATCGCCAGAGCGATTCCTGCAAGGGAGCGCTTAAGGATGACCCCTATATTATTTCCTATCTGACAGGAGCTGCACTGTGAGTACTTTTTGGCCTCATGCTGTGCATAGAAAAAGAATCCTACCATCAATACAAAAATCATCGGTAACAGGAATTTATCCAGGGTGTAGAGTGTATCCAGTGTCTCTTTTGAAAAGTTGAAAAGAGGGGCAACAAGTGTGAGCCCCATCACAAAAAGGAGCTTGTCGGTGAAGCTGACAAAATAGTCTTTCTTTGAAAAGGCGGGGCAGATCTCCACCTCTGGTACCAAACCGTTGTTTTTCAGTGCTTCAAGTACACGTTCCCTGTGTGCTTTGCCCACTTTATCGAGGAATGTCCCTCCAAAGAGATAGTCTACCTTCCTCTGAAGTGTCGCAGCATATTTCTCATCATCGATATCGACAGATTTCGGTGTGCCGTGACGGTCTTCATAGACCATCTTGATACGTTGTGCACGCGGAACACTCTGTGTAATCCCCGGATAGTAGGCGGTTTTCTCAACGGAATCAAATTTTCCATAGCTTCCTATGATCCTCGGATTGATATATTCACTGTAGCTTCCATCTTCCTCTCTGATCAATACGATATTGTACGGGTAAGCAATCTGTATTGCGGCTAAAGCATCAAGATCATGTTCGATCATCGTATCTTTGATATCCTCGATCACATCCCAGAGCGTCTGGTTGAAGGAGCGTACGTCAGTACAGGCGATATTGACGCGTTCGTCCGGAAAGATAACAAGTTTTTGTACCATAGGTGTGTCCTTTTTTACTGTCATTCCGTGTTTGCACCCCAGGGGTATTTCCTAAGCGGGCATCCGGAATCTTCTATAAGGTTGTCTGTTGTATTGAGATCCCAAAACAGGTTCAGGATGACAGGAGAGATAAATAGTCATAAACTCTATAAGTAGAGCTTACAGCTACCCAGCTCTTTCATTGTTGGCTCCCGGAAGACGGGAGCCTTGAGTTTTAGTGGCTCTTGCTTACGACAACAAGCATTTTGATGTTGATTACGATAAATCTGATGATCTGCCAAAGCACGCAGGTTCTCATAAATCTGATGAATTTCGTTGGAACCATTGTTGTAAAGTTTTGGTCGTATGCACGGATTCTCTCTTCTATTTGTTGCATTTTTTTCTCCTGAATGATTTATATTTTATTTCAATATTATAGGGAGAAGTTTTGCTTCTCCTTTCCGCTTATTACTCCGGGATCAATGTCCAGCCCGGTTTGAGTTTTGCTTTATAGAGGAACATATGGTGCAGGATATGTTTGATCCAGTGTCCTGCAAGTCCGATCTCTCCGAAAGTATAGTCAAGGTCACGTCCAAGGCCCGGGTATTTGTCAAAGTCAGGGACTACAGGATAGACCGTCAATGCCGCTGCTGTACCGGTAGTCAGGCCTTTCCCTGCCGATGCCACACACGCTGCACCCATTTCAGCCATTGAAGCTTCATGCAGAGGTGCATTCTCGCCCTTTTTGATCAGATCACAAATAGAGTGTGCTACCGCTTTACCGATGATACCGGAAGGCATACCCGTTCTCGGCGGTGTCGGGTTGATCGGTGTACCGTTCGGTGAACTCATCGGTTTTGAGATGAGATGCGGCGGTGCAAAGGCAATACCGCAGGCAAAGATATTTTTGAAGTCCGGGTTTTGGTAGGTTCTTGGCCAGTCAGAAGCTTTCCACTCCTCGTAGGGTTTTGGCGTATAGTCCGCATCCACTTTCAGGAATCCGTTTGGAGCAAAGAGCTGATCAGTGATATCCGAACCGTCCTTGTCATAGGCTTTGAGTCCTACACCGGCAAACGGCGGGATCAGCATCGCAAAGTCAAACTCCATCTCCCCTGTACTCCCGTCAAGCAGCTCATACGAAAGCTTCCCTTCTTCCACCTTGTTTACATGAGCCCCGATTGTCCATGGAATCCCTCTTTCGGCGTAAAGTGATTCTGCAAAGAGTCTGGAGCTTGCGGCATATCCCCCGCGTTTCATATGCAGTCCGCCGATACCGAAGTCACCGAGGAATGATTCATTGGAGATCCAACGGATATCCACCATGTCTCTTACACCCGCTTTGTTTGCCTCATGTTCGATGTTGAAGATATACTCAAACGCAGCGCCCTGGCAGGTACACATTCCGTGGCCTGTACCGATCACAAGTTTTTGTCTTTGGCCTGCTTTTGCCTTGGCAAATATCTGCTGAAGCTCAAGGTTCGCATGGACAGCGTGATCTGCAGTACAGACTGAGACTGTATGTTCGCCGATGCCCCCTTTGCCGTCACCCAGTCCGGGTGTTGCATCGAAGTTCAGCTTCGGACCTGTCGCATTGATCAGATAATCATAGGTGATCTCTTCGCTTTGTCCCTCTTTCCCCTGACCTGTATATTCAATGGTGATATAAGGGGTATCACTCCCCTCTTTTCCTTTGGGGTTGATTGAAACCGCCTTTGCCTGTCTATAGTCAATCCCCGCCTTTTGATAGACGGGTGCAAGAGGGAATACGACATCCTCTTTTGTCATCTCTCCTATACCTACCCAGATATTGGAGGGGATCCAGTTCCATTGGGAGTTCGGAGTGACTACCACTACCTCATGTTCCTCTCCCAACCACTTTTTTGCAAACGTTGCAGCAGTGTGTCCTGAGACCCCACCGCCCATAACTACCAAACGTGCCATTTTCTTCCTTTTTATCTAAAATTATTCGCAAGGATTAATTTTATGGAATAAAAAGTTAAATATAAATTAATTATATTGAATTTTATATAATTTATTTTTTTATTATATTCATATAACTTATTTAAAATATAATTTACTATTATTTATTGATGGATAGATGGAGGCTAATCAATAGTATGCTACTATTTTGCCCTGATATACAAATTTGATGAAGTGAGGAGTGGGGATGCAGTCATTGCTGGATCTGTTACTGACACCGATACGTGCAATAAGACTGCGTTATCTTCCGTTGTTGCTGATATACTTTGCCTATGGTTCGAGTGTATTTGTTGCTATTTCCAGAGATTTCTGGGTAAAAAAAGAGTTGAATCTCAGTGCCGAAGACCTTCTGGCGCTGAGTGTCTGGCTGACGGTACCATGGACGATCAAGATGATCTTTGGACAACTGGTGGACTCTGTCACTCTCTTTGGTTCCAATAGAAAGATCTATGTATTTATCGGGGCCTTTTTGATCACACTCAGTACAGTGATGCTGATTGATGTCGTAGGAGAACATTCGCTACTTGCAGGGTACAGCAAAGAGCACATCTATATCCTGGCTTCCGTGATCGGGGTGATAGGCTTTGTCATGCAGGACGTTGTGGCCGATACGATGAGTACAGAGGTGGTTGACCGTACACAAAGCGATGCAGAGATCAAAAAAGAGCTTGCGATGATCCAGGTACTTGCGCGCCTTTCGCTCGGGTTTGCGATCTTTGTCATGGGATGGCTGGGGGGTGAACTGGCAGGAATCTACGGATATGAGACGGTCTATACACTATCGCTCTTTATCCCGATTCTTTCGATCCTGGGTGTTACGTTTGTCAGGCTGAACCCTGTACCGGCATCTCCTCTCAACAAGCAGGTACTCTTCGGAGGGTTTGCTTTTGCGGTGTTTGTCGTTCTGATAGGATATCATGATATTCCCTACTCCCAGGAGATCGTTTTTGTGATCTCGCTGGGAGTTGTCCTCTATCTTCTCCGTACGCTTGTTGAAGATCTTGATCCGGGTACGATCCACCATATCAAGATGGCGATGATCGTCATCTTTGTCTACCGGGCGATGCCGAGTGTCGGGCCCGCGCTGCAGTGGTGGGAGATCGATATATTGGGATTTGATGAAGCCTTTTTCGCTAAGCTTGCAATGATAGGCGGGGGAATCGCACTCGCGGGGATGTGGTTGAGTTCCAAATTTATTGTAGACCAATCGATCTCAAAAGTACTGATCTTCCTGACTATTATCGGAACGATCCTCTCTCTGCCGGTTCTTGGGATGTACTATGATCTGCATACAATGCTGGGGATCGATGCCCGGACCGTAGCCTTGGTAGATACCGCGATCGCTTCACCCTTTGAGTATATTGCCGGAGTCTTGATGTTGACACTGGTGGCGATCTATGCGCCCGAAGGGAAAAAAGGGACCTGGTTTGCACTGATGGCATCACTGATGAACATCGCACTAAGTGCAGGGGGGATCTTGAGCAAATATCTTAACAAGTTATTTGTCATCACGCGTGAGGTACGGGAAGAGGGTGTAGTGGTGATACCTGCAAACTATGATGAGCTGGGCATCTTGCTCTGGACGGTCATCCTGATCGGCCTGATCGTTCCGATCGTAACAATATGGAGGTTCAACCCCGAACCGAACGGTAAAGCCAAAAATAGCCCGACCTCGCCTCATGCTTGACACGTTCCCTAAAGTCTGGTATAAAGTAACACATTTTGTTCTCATTGAGAGAAAAGGAGACCGATGATTATACTTTTTGACCTGGACGGTACCCTGATCGATTCTACCGAAGCGATACTGGAGAGCTTTAAAGTTGCTTTTGAGACCCATGGAGAGGTAGTACCTGAGAGTGCGCTGATCAAGGCAGAGATCGGGCATCCACTTGATGCGATGTTCTCTACACTGGGTGTAGAGGAGGAGAGAGTATGGGACTATGTGGATGCCTATAAGATGCACTACCGTACGATCTCCTGCCAGAAGACAGTGCTTCTCCCTTATGCCAAAGAGGCAGTGGAGCTCGCGAGCCGCCATGCGACACTCGGGGTGGTGACGACAAAAACAGCAAAATACTCCATTGAGCTGTTGGAACATCTGGGGCTGATGCACCATTTTAAGGTATTGGTCGGCAGGGAGGATGTGGAAAATCCGAAACCGCATCCCGAACCGATACATAAAGCGCTCAAAGCGTTACCGGTTGATGCAAAAAAGGTATGGATGGTAGGGGATACCTGTATGGATATGCTTTCCGCTAAGGAGGCAAATGTTATAGGTGTCGGGGTGACATGCGGTTATGCGGATGAAATGAATTTGATCAATTGTACTGATTATGTTCATTCAAATGCATTGGAAGCGGTTCGATTTATAGCAAACCAATAGGTGCAGCTTAAATATATTATAATTTCAACCCGCTTTAAGAGTCTCATGACTACAATAGGAAAAATATTATAATAGGGCTCTCTGCACAACACTACACTGTGTAGTGTTATTTAGAGGGTTTTATTATTTTAGATAGGAGAAAACATGACAGAGATTAGATGGCACAGCCGTGCTGGTCAAGGGGCGGTATCTGGTGCTAAAGGTCTAGGGGACGTTGTTGCAACAACAGGTAAAGAAGTTCAGGCTTTCGCACTATACGGTTCAGCTAAAAGGGGAGCTGCACTAAGAGCATATAATAGAATTGACGATGAACAGATTTTTAACCATGCAAAATTTATGAACCCTGATTATGTCCTGGTAATCGATCCTGCGTTGGCTTATACGGATAATATCGTAGAAAACGAAGCTGACCACACTAAATATATCATTACGACACACCTTAGTAAAGAGGAGTTGATCGAAGGTATCCCTTCTCTTAAAGGTAAAGAAGAGAGAGTATTTGTTGTTGACTGTGTACAAATCTCATTGGATACGATCGGCAGATCAGTACCGAATGCTCCGATGCTTGGCGCATTTGTAAAAATTTCAGGTATGTTTGAGCTTGACTATTTCTTGGAAAATATGAAAAGAGTACTTTCAAAGTTCCCTCAGAAGATCATTGACGGAAACATGGCAGCGATCACAAGAGCATACAACGAAGTGAAGTAAGGAAAGAGGATTAATATGCAAGATTTAAATTTATTAGCAAATGACAACAGAGGACAGCACCAACTAGAGAGTGGTGGCAATCTGGCGGGTTGGCATGAAGTCACTCAAGGAAGTATCCTGCCTTCGTTTGAAGGAGATGCAACAAATATTGCCCATATGAAAGCTGAAGAGAGAACATACTCTAATCATAACTCATATACAGCAACAGTTGCATCCTGGAGGGTGAAAAAACCTGTATTCAATATTGACGTATGTATCGACTGTCAAAACTGCTGGGTATGGTGTCCGGACAGTTCTATCTTGTCAAGAGACAAGCAGATGCTGGGTATCGACTATGATCACTGTAAGGGGTGTGAGGTATGTGTGGAAGTGTGTCCTACAAACCCTAAGTCACTCTTAATGTTTAGTGAATATACTCCACTGGATGAAGCACTCTCTCAGTGGCCAGAGAAAAAGAAAAAAGAAGAGAAGTAAGGAACAGGCATGGCAGAAAAATACGATTTACAAGAAAGAGAAGTTTGGGATGGTAACTTCGCCGCTTCTCAGGCGTTGAGACAAGCACAGATTGATGTTGTTGCGGCGTACCCTATTACGCCTTCTACACCGATCGTTGAAAACTACGGAAGCTATGTAGCAAACGGTTATGTTGACGGTGAGTTTGTGATGGTAGAGTCTGAACATGCTGCAATGTCAGGGTGTGTAGGTGCATCCGCTGCGGGTGGTCGTGTAGCTACTGCAACATCTTCACAAGGGTTTGCGTTGATGGCTGAGGTACTTTACCAGGCATCGGGTATGAGACTTCCTATCGTACTGAACGTGGTAAACAGAGCATTGGCTTCTCCTCTTAACGTACGTGGTGACCATGCTGATATGTACCTTGGGCGCGACTCCGGTTGGATCCAGCTTGATGCGTTCAATGCTCAGGAAGCATATGACATGGCATTGTGTGCATTCAGAATCGGTGAAAACCATGCGGTAAGACTTCCGGTAATGGTACACCAGGACGGGTTTATCACATCACACACTGCTCAGAACGTCTATCCGCTTTCAGATGAAGTGGCATATAACTTCGTAGGTGATTTCAAGCCGGTTGATGACATGCTTGACTTCTCAAAGCCGGTTACATACGGTGCACAGACAGAAGAAGATTGGCACTTTGAACACAAAGCGAGACAACACAAGGCATTGATGGATTCCCGTCCTATTATTGACGAAGTATTTGCTGACTTTGAAAAGGTATCCGGAAGAAAGTATAACAGAGTAGAATCTTATGATATGGAAGATGCCGAAGTAGCGATCGTTGCACTTGGTACGACAGTAGAGACAGCAAGAGTCGCTGCAAAAGAGCTGAGAGCCGAAGAGGGTATCAAGGCAGGTGTTGTTGCGATCAGATGTTTCAGACCATTCCCGTTTGATTTGGTAAGAGATTCTCTTGAAAATGTCAAAGCAGTAGCGGTACTTGACAGATCAAGTCCGGGAGGTGCAATGGGTGCATTCTTCAATGAAGTATCTGCAGCGCTCTATACCACACCAAACAGACCGCTTGTAACAAACTTTATCTATGGTCTTGGTGGACGTGACTTCTCTATCTCAGAAGCAAAAAGAATCTTTAAAGAGCAGAAAGCACATGCCGATGCAGGTTATATAACAACAGATATCCAACAGTTCTCTGGACTTAGAGGACCACACCTTGGATTCTTCAAAACGAAAAGAGGTTAATTATGGCAGTTACATCGATTAAAAACTTAAAAGAATTTTCAACCAATAATGACAGGTTTGAAGGAGCGCATACGCTCTGCCCTGGTTGTGCGCACTCAATGATCGTTAGAGAGCTTATGAACTGTACAGATGACAACCTTGTGATCTCTACAAACACAGGATGTCTTGAAGTATCTACAGCGGTTTATCCGTTTACTTCCTGGGATACTTCATGGATCCACATTGGATTTGAAAACGCAGCGACAGCAGTTGCAGGTGCGGAGGCGATGCACAAGGCGCGTAAGAGAAAAGGTACACTTAAAGACAACGATGCTCCGGTCAAATTCGTGGCATTCGGCGGTGACGGTTCTACATATGATATCGGTTTCCAGTGGCTTTCAGGTGCGGTTGAAAGAGGTCATGACTTTACGTATATCTGTCTGGATAATGAAAACTATGCAAACACTGGGGGACAGAGATCTTCTGCAACGCCTATCGGTGCAACGACTTCAACTGCACAGGCGGGTTCACACTCTTACGGAAAGAAAGAGAAGAAAAAAGATATGGTTGCGATCATGGCGGCACACGGTGCTCCATACGTTGCTCAGCTTGCACCGAATAAGTGGAAGTCTATGGCAAAAGGTTTCCAAAAAGCTTTGGAGAC
>JACXUO010000119.1 GCA_014763885.1 Campylobacterales bacterium | reverse complement strand
GATTTGATTCTCCTCCACCCCGGTCCCGTACACCGCAATATCGATATTGATGATATGATGCTGGGCGATCCGCGGTGCAAAGTATTGGAACAAGTACGCAACGGTGTCGCTATCCGTATGGCCGTCCTCAAAGCCCTTATTGCTTAAAATGGATCATTCCCTCAACTCCCTCGTAGCTTCGGGGGTACCGTGCTTTTTCTATACAAACTTTACCGGAACATCACTCCACGCTTATCCGCTAAAGGATCTCCAAAACGAAGATATCGAATATTCATTCAATGCTCATCCGCATGAAGAGAATAACCCACACAAGCCATCTATCACACCGCTCTCTTTTGAGGAGTACCAAATAAAATTTGAAAAAATTCAAGAACACATCCGAAGCGGTAATACCTATCTTATCAATTTAACACAACCCACACCGATTGCTTCACCCTATACACTTCAAGAGATATATACTATGGCTCATGCTCCATACAAGCTTAGAGTGAAAGAGCAATTTGTCTGTTTCTCCCCTGAAGCATTTATTACAATAGAGGACAATACCATACACACCTACCCCATGAAAGGGACAATCGATGCATCGCTTCCAAACGCGATTGAGACCATATTAAGCGATCCCAAAGAATTTGCCGAACACACCATGATTGTCGATCTCTTACGAAATGATTTAGGAATTATCGCCAGCAACATCAAAGTTGAAAAGTTCCGTTATATCACAACGATCGACACAGGAGAGAAAAAACTGCATCAAGTGAGTTCGCATATATCAGGTGTACTAGAGAGCAATTGGAAAGAGAATATTGAAGCATTGATCTTGGCATTGTTGCCGGCAGGGAGCATTAGCGGAACGCCCAAACAAAAAACACTCCATATAATCCAAGAGGTAGAAGAATACGATCGAGGCTATTTCACAGGTATTTTTGGTCACTTTGATGGGAAAAACCTCCACAGCGCCGTAGCGATACGTTATATTGAAAACATCGACGGCAAGTTGGTCTATAAAAGCGGTGGGGGGATAACATCAGACAGTATTTGCCAAAGCGAATATAAAGAGATGATAGATAAAATCTACATTCCCTAATCAGAGTAAATTTCATTGGCCTCTTTCGTTATTCCCGTCTTCGCGGGAATAACGGACGACAATAGAAATATCATAAAATAGGGCTAATTGAATAGGAAGCAATATAGAACAAAAGCTGAGATAGTAATTTATAGCAGTGATTATTTTTGAATGATTGCATTGCGATTATTTTTAAAAGAAAGAAGAATTCTACGACCAGGCGGCGACCTACGTTCCCACACCTGAAAGATGCAGTATTATGAGCGAAGAGGGTCTTAGCTTCCGGGTTCGGAATGGGGCCGGGCGTTTCCCCCTCTCTATAGCCACCTGAACACGCAGAGTGAAAGACATTAAATAATGTACTTCACTCTGAGTGTTAAGATTGTATTGTCATTGTTAAGTTGTCACGTAACTGGTATAAACATTTCACAGCTTATACTTAATAAGGCGGTGAGCATAAAAAAAGACGAACGACCTATTAGTACCGGTCAGCTGAAAGAATTGCTTCTCTTACACATCCGGCCTATTAACCTTGTAGTCTTCAAGGGGTCTTCAGGGAGAGTTCATCTTGGAGTTGGCTTCCCGCTTAGATGCTTTCAGCGGTTATCACATCCGTGCGTGGCTACCCAGCGATGCTCTTGGCAGAACAACTGGTACACCAGTGGCACGTCCAACCCGGTCCTCTCGTACTAGGGTCAGCTCTCCTCAACTCTCCTACGCCCACGGAAGATAGGGACCGAACTGTCTCACGACGTTCTGAACCCAGCTCGCGTACCGCTTTAAATGGCGAACAGCCATACCCTTGGGACCT